>CAYRPW010000514.1:0-1507 GCA_964426145.1 uncultured Oscillospiraceae bacterium | reverse complement strand
CTGAGCAAAATCGAAAAGGGCGTTGCCAATCCCGGCGAGGAGATGATCCGGCTCCTGCTGCGGGCGCTGGGCGCGGAATTCCAAACCGACAGCGCGTTTCTGGCCGAAGCACAGAAAGCGCTTGATATCTACTTTGAGCATATCGTGTACATGGAACCCGGCGGGGAGGAGCGGGAGAAACTCCTTTCCGCGCGCGCCCAGGCGCAGAACAGCCCGCTGGCCGACCCGTACACGCTGTTTCTCGCCTATGAGGCGATGGAGGATCATCGGCGGGAGGAAGCGGAAACGCTGCTGCAAACCCTCCGTTACCGCGAGGCGGAACTGGAGGAGCGCGAGCTGTTTTTCTACGCGATGGCCCGGGGCAATCTCGCCCGCGATCAGGACGAGAGCCTTGCCTGGCACCGCAAGGCAAACAATCTGAGGCCCTGCGGGTTCGTGGCGCTGCAGATGGGGAAATGCTATCACCGGCACGGCGCGTATCAGGCCGCGATCGACCACCTGCAAACCGCGTACGCCCGCGCCGCGGACGAGGGAAGCCCCGCCATTCTCCTGCTGGCCGCCAACCTGACCGCGATCTGCTATTCCGACCTGTACCAGAAGGATTTGATGCTCCATTTCTTCCGGAAGGCGGCCAGGCTTGCGGCGAAGATCGAACCGGAATTCATCCCCGCGATTTTTTACAACATCGGGGCCACGCTGGTCAGCATGCGCCAAAGCGCGGAAGCGCTGCCGTATCTGCTGGATGCCGAGCGGGGTGGGTATGAGGACGATCTTCTGCTGTTTCATAAGCTTGCCATCGCCTGTCAGGATACCGGGGATACGCATTCCGCCGAAACGTATCTGGGCAGGGCGGAAGCGCTGCTTGCGGCGGGAAAGGGAACGCCCATCCAGCACAAGCTCATCCGCATCGTGCGCCTGCGCATGGAGGAAAACGACCGCGCGTCGGACGCGTATTACCAACTGCTGCGGGAAGTGTACGACGAGATCGGGGAAGCGTATCATCACGGGTTCAAGCAGTTCCACGGCAATCTGCTGATGGAGGCGTGCGTGCGCAGCCGCCGGTACAAGGAAGCGCTGCGCATCGCCGCGGAAGTGAAGATATTTCCTGAATTCATGCAATAACGAACGATAAACGACGTTATCAGTAGCGTATTTCCCAATACGGCCCGTATTGTAACTCCTGAGTGCAAACGCTATACTGTTTGCGAGGGAGTTGATTTCGTTATGCAGAGAAAACCGGGGCTCTGGACCAGGAATTTTACCATCATCACGCTGGGCACGGTCATTTCCGCCATCGGCGGCACGGCGGTGAGCTTCGCCATGAGCCTCATCGTGTTCGATAACACCGGTTCCACCTGGCTTTCCGGCGTGTTCGCCGCGGTTACGATGCTGCCCAATTTGATCCTTCCGGTGCTTTCCGCGCCGCTGGTGGATAAAGCCTGCCGCCGTAACCTGATCGTGGGGATCGATTTCATCATGAGCCTTCTGTACTTCGGCTTTGCCGCGT
>CAYRPW010000513.1:0-1513 GCA_964426145.1 uncultured Oscillospiraceae bacterium | reverse complement strand
ATTAAGGTCGGCAGCGACGGCGGTTCCGACGCGTCCAAGAATCTGCGCAAAGCCCTTGCGACGGTGCTCGCCATCCACCGCGCCACCGCGTACGACAGCTATTACGGCGAGGCCGCGTCCGTGATCCAGTACCCGATTTCCAACACCTCCTGGGCGGCTCCGCAGGCGACCGATCCCGACTTTAAGGTAGCGTTCTCCACCGCCGTGGACGGCAGCCCCATCTACACCGCCGATATGACGCCTGAAGAAACCTACGCAGCGGCGATCAACGCGGCGAAGGATTATCTGATCGAGGCAGGCTTCACCTTCGACGAGGCAACCGGTAAGTTCACCGCCGCTCCCGAAGGCGCGAAACTGTCCTACGAAGTGATCATCCCCGGCGACGGCCTTGGCGATCACCCCTCGTTCGCCGTACTGACCGCTGCCAAGGAATCGCTTGCGACCATCGGCATCGAACTGGTCATCAACGACCCGGCAGATGCCAACGTTCTTTGGGACACGCTGGATGCCGGCGAAGCGGAACTCTGGTGCGCAGCCTGGCAGACCACTGTGGATCCGGACATGTATCAGACTTACTACGGCATGAACTCGCTTGGCATGGGTGGCGCGGACTCCAACCGCTACATGATCCAGGACGAACAGCTGGACCAGCTGATCCTCGACGCCCGCAAGAGCGACGACCAGGCTTATCGTAAAGCCCTTTACAAGCAGGCATTGGATATCATCGTTGACTGGGCTGTGGAAGTACCCGCATATCAGCGTCAAAACTGCGTGGTCTTCAGCACCGAGCGTCTGGATATCGCCTCCATCACCCCGGCCATCACCACGTACTGGGGCTGGCTGACCGATATCGAAACTCTCGTAGTCAAGTAAATCTCATTGCTCGCAGTCATACAAAACGGACAGGTGAGCCTGCTTTCGGGCAGGCTCACCTTCCCAATTGTCTGTCACCGCGGCTGAAAAGGGCGGTTTCATTCTATGGCCAAATTCCTGATTCGACGGATACTGCTCGGCATCGCCATCATTTTTTTCGGCGCGCTGATCGTTTATACCGTCATTCGCTTTCTGCCTTCTTCCTTTGTGGAAAAACAAGCGCGCATGCTTGTGACCAATATTCCCGGGGCTCCCAAATATCAGGATTTGCTGGCCCAATTGAACGCCTTGTACGGAATGGACAAGTCTATTCTCGAAGGCTTTTTTTCGTGGGCAGGCAATGCCGTGCAGGGCAACTTCGGCGATTCCTGGTTCTACGGCGGGACTGTGATTGCGAAGTTTAAGGCTGTGATCTGGTATTCCATCGCTTTAAACTTTATAACGTTAATCGTAGAACTGGTGATCTGCATTCCGCTGGGCATCCTGGCAGCGCGGAAGCAGTATTCCAAAACGGATTACTTTGTCACAGTGTTTGCGTTGATCGGGTTGTCCATGCCTTCGTTCTTCCTGGCAACGCTTCTGAAATATATATTCTCCATCAATCTGGGCTGGCTGGATCTGTACGGGATCGTGGGCCGCT
>CAYRPW010000512.1:0-1516 GCA_964426145.1 uncultured Oscillospiraceae bacterium | reverse complement strand
ATGACGCCCAAAGAGCAAAAGGCGCACGATTATTTTTACGGCGGGTACAACTGCGCACAGTCGGTGTTCGCCGCGTTTCATGAGGAAATGGGGCTTAGCGAGGAACTTGCGCTGAAGCTCATGATGCCCATGGGCGGCGGCGTGGGGGGCATGCGGGAAGTGTGCGGCGCGTTCAGCGGCGCGGTGATGGCGCTGAACCTCATGCACGGCGATTTTGATCCCGCGGACGCGGAGCGCAAAAAGCGCGCCTACGCGCGCGTGCAGGAGATGGCCGCGGCGTTCAAGGCGCAGTACGGCACCTGCATCTGCCGCGAGCTGCTGGAATTGAACGATATCACGCCTTCACCCGTTCCGGCGGAGCGCAGCGCCGCCTATTACGAGGTGCGTCCCTGCGGCAAGTATGTGGAGGCCTGCGCCAGGCTTGCGGAGGAGACGGAGGCCATCTGAACCCCGCGGCCCTGGATGGGGCAAAGCGCCGGAAACCGCGGTTTCCGGCGCTTTTCGCCGCGTTCCCGCGGTTGACTTCCGTTCGTCTGTCTGGCATAATGCTTATAGACGCGTTGCCGCGGCGCTGCGCATGGATCCGTCCCGCCTTCCCGCGCGGGGTCTGTACAACGGCAACCGATCTGCAGAAAGGTGAGTCTGTATGAAGAGATTGGCAACGGTTTCCCTGTCGCTGCTCCTGCTGCTTCTGCTCGCAGGCTGTTCCGGGGGCACTGCGCCCGCCGCAACGGCTCCGCCTGCCGCGGAAGTAACGCCGCAGGCCCTGGAGGGCGAAACCTTCACGGCCGAGAAATTTACCGTTACCGTACCCACGGGCTGGGAAGCCATGGCGGTGGACGGCGGCGTGCAGCTGTACAAAATGAGCGGCGAAATCATCGAAGTGCATTACCGCGGTTCCGGCCAGAGCGAGGATCACGCCAAACAGCAGGCGGAAAGCAACGCAAGCACTTATAGCGGCACCACGCCCGCGGAGGTGACGTTGCTTCAAAAAACTTTCTGGGCCACCACGTTCACCGCGTCCGGTGTGGAGCAGACCAGCTACCTGCGCATGGAAGACGGCGTACTGCTGAGTATCAAGTGCGCCAAGGGCAATTACGAAACCACCCCGGAATACGCCGCGATCATCGACAGCATCGTTTTCAAGTAACCCATCCTCGTGCTTTCAGGGAGGGATGCGCGGCGCGGGCCGTTAAGCATCCCTCTTTTCGCTGCGCGAAGCCCCGCGGCTGTTCCCGCCGCGCAAACGCCGTAAACATTGACATTCAGGCGCTTCTCTGTCATAATACAGCGTTGGCTGCCCCTGCGCGCGCCCCTGTTCGCGCCGTTTCCGGCAAGCCTGCGGCCTGCCCCCGTGCGGGACGAAACAGTTTGCGGAGGCTCACCACGAGATGACCCAGCATGTAACCGCCAAAGCGCATTGGAAACACATAGACAAGCGAAGAACCTTCGCGATTATTTCGCATCCCGACGCGGGCAAAACCACGCTCACCGAAAAGCTGCTGCTCTACGGCGG
>CAYRPW010000511.1:0-1523 GCA_964426145.1 uncultured Oscillospiraceae bacterium | reverse complement strand
ATATAAGTGGAAGGTTTTGAGTGGGTCGGCAATCAAGTCAAACACACACATCCTGGGATTGAGCGAGGAAAACGGATCCTGAAAGATAATCTGCATATGCTTTCGCAGTTCAATATTTTCTTTTTCGTTTATGTAAGTTATATCTCTGCCGTCAAAAGTTATTCTGCCGTCGGTAGGTTCCAGCAGCCGCAATACGGTTCTGCCCAAGGTTGACTTGCCGCAGCCGCTTTCCCCCACGACCCCCAGAGTAGCCCCCTCATTAATCGTGAAGCTGACGTCATCAACCGCATGAAGCATACCTGCCGGCGTTTTGAAGTATTTTTTTAAATTTTCGACCTTTAGAAGCTCATGCATTCCCGTTAACATCCTTTCTGCATTGACGACAGCGAACAAAATGTCCGGGTTCGATTTCGTTCATCTCAGGTTCCGCCGTCAAACATTCCTGCATAACCGCAGGGCAGCGCAGATGGAATTTACAGCCGTTTGGCAGCGCGGTCGGATCCGGCATCAGACCGGGTATAGGATTCAGTCTGTTAACGTCTTTGTCAAGACTGGGTATCGAATTGAAAAGCCCTATTAAGTAGGGGTGGCCGGGATTATGGAATATTCGTTCAAGTGTCCCGTATTCCACGATTTGTCCTGCGTACATAATTGCGACCTTGTCGCAGACCTCTGCTACGATACCCAGATCATGCGTGATGAGGATCATGGAAGTGTCATGTTCCTTTTTCAGGTTGATCATCAGCTCCAGCACTTGCGCCTGGATCGTGACGTCAAGCGCGGTTGTCGGCTCATCCGCGATAAGCAATTTCGGATTACACGCAAGCGCCATTGCAATAACTACCCGCTGCTTCATGCCGCCCGAGAATTGGTGGGGATACTCGAAGCTCCGTTCTGGGCGGATCCCTACCATTTCGAGCATTTCCAGACTTCGTTTTTTGGCTTCGGAACGGGAGCAATTTCTATGGTGACGCACGACCTCGGCAATTTGATCACCGACGCGCATGACCGGATTGAGCGCGGTCATGGGATCCTGAAAGATCATTGATATTTCTTTGCCGCGTATTTTGCGCATATCGTGATCATTCGCTTTGAGTAGATCCGCACCCTCGAACAATATCTCACCGCCGGTCACTTTACCCGGAGGTTTCTGCAGCGTACCCATTATCCCGAGAGCGGTAGTAGTCTTGCCCGCGCCTGTTTCTCCAACCAGACCCAGTGTTTCGCCGTTTTCCAGAGTAAGGCTGATATCATTGACAGCTCGGACGACGGCTGCTTTCGTAACATAGCGAATGCTGAGGTTTTTTATTTCGAGTAAACTCATCTCAACATCCCCTTCCTAGTTTTTAAGCTTCGGATCCAACGCGTCGCGCAGCGCGTCGCCGAGAAGGTTGAATCCAAACAAAGTGAGCAGAATAAAAAGCGCGGGAAAAACAGTCATCGGCAGATAATCTCTTATAAACGGGCGTCCGGTGGCGAGGATGGATCCCCATTCCGGCACAGGCGGCTGAACGCCGAGTCCG
>CAYRPW010000510.1:0-1526 GCA_964426145.1 uncultured Oscillospiraceae bacterium | reverse complement strand
GAACCCCTGATTTCGCCTTGAGAGGGCGACGTCTTAACCGCTTGACCATGGAGCCTTGCCGCAAGACTGCCATAGTGTAGCATACATTCGGCACCTTGTAAAGATGGAATCCGCCGCCGTCCGGCCACGGTTTTTCGGGAAAGATTCATCCGTCTTTGCGCATTTTCTCTTTCCAATTCGGCGCTTTTGTGTATAATAAGAGGTGCGAAGTGATTGCGGATGCGGAAGGAGTGAGTTGCGTGACGGCAGATTCTAGCGGAACCGCCCGGTTTATGCCGGTTGCCGAAGGCACCAGCAACGCCGCGGACATATTGGAACATGTCTACCGGGCATTGCAGGCCAAGGGCTACGATCCGGTCACGCAGATCGTAGGCTACCTGATTTCCGGCGATCCCACCTACATCACCAGCCACAACGCCGCGCGCAGCATGATCACAAGGCTGGAGCGCGATGAGATTGTGGAAGAGCTCGTTCGCGTGTACCTTAAAAGGCTCGACGCGTGACCAAACGCATCGTCGCGCTGGACGTGGGGGACGTTCGTATCGGCATCGCCGTAAGCGACCCGAGCCGGACCATCGCCCAGCCGCTGGAAACGTATACCCGCGTGGGGTACGGGCCAGACGGCCGGTATCTGAAAGCCCTTTGCGAGCGCTTTGAGACCGACGAAGTCCTGCTGGGACTGCCCCTCAACATGGACGGATCCCAGGGCGGGCAGGCGGAGAAAACCAGGGCGTTCGGCACGGTGCTGGAAACGGCGGGGCTCACCGTTTTTTACTGGGATGAACGGCTTACGTCCAAAACAGCCGAGCGGGCGCTTCTGGAAGGCAATCTCCGGCGCGCGGAGCGCAAGCTTCATGTGGATAAGGTAGCCGCAGCCGTCATCCTGGAACAATGGCTTGCGCGGCAATCGAAAGGAAGGAACCCCCATGACGGACAAACAGAATCATGACAATCCCGAGGATTTTCAGGTCGTTTTACAGGATGAGGACGGTAACGACGTCGCCTTCGAACACCTGATGACCGTGCAATATAAGAATCACGAATACGTGCTGCTGGAGGCCAAGCAGGATCTCGAAGGCTGCATGGTGGGCGAGAGCATTATCCTGCGCATCGAGCAGGACGAAAGCGGCGACGATATCTACGTGACCATCGAGGATGAAGACGAATACCAGACGGTTTTTGACAAATGCGTTCTTGCCATCGACGAAATGGACGACGAAGATGGCGCTGCGGACGACAATTGATCGGTAGCCAAACGGCTGCCGGTCCACCTGCCCTTGCACGGGCGGGTTTTTTATTACAAAGGTATCCGGCTTGCCCGATGGTTGGCAATCAGGTATACTGTCCCCAATGCGTTACTCTCAGGGAGGTACCCGTATGACCGATTTGGAAATCGCCCGCCAGGCAGTCCTCAAACCCATTGGCGAAATCGCCGAGAGGGCGGGTTTTGCCGCGGACACGGTTTCACCGTACGGCCGCTATATCTCCAAGATCGACCAGCGCGCCTATGCCTCCCTTCCCAGCCG
>CAYRPW010000509.1:0-1531 GCA_964426145.1 uncultured Oscillospiraceae bacterium | reverse complement strand
GCCCGTGCTGTTCGCCTTATTCACGCTCGTTTCGGGTCGCTTCGACACCTTGTCCGTTCTGTATCTTGCCCTATTTTTGCTATGGGGCACTCGCCTTACGGTCAACTGGATCATCGGCTGGAGGGGCATGTCCCAGCAGGACTGGCGCTACACCATGCTGCACGATCAGAGCCCGAAGCTGTATTTTCTGACGAATCTGTTCGGCATCAACCTCATACCCACGCTGTTCGTATTTGCCGCGCTCACCCCGGCCTATCTCACCACGCTGATGCATCTGCCGCTGAATGCCTTAACCTGCATCGGGGCGGCGGTGTGCCTCGGAGCGCCGGTGCTGCAGACCGTGGCCGACGGCCAGCTCCGCCGCTTCCGGCTGCAGTCCAAAAACGCAGGCAAGAACATCAGCACGGGCCTGTGGAAGTACTCACGCCATCCCAACTACTTCGGCGAGGTATCGTTCTGGTGGGGCGTCTGGCTGATTCAGCTTTCCGTGCTGCCGCAGTACTGGTGGGCTGTTGCCGGCCGGACTACGCGGACTACCGCAGCCGCACCTCCGCGCTGCTGCCGCTGCCGCCGCGCAAACAAAAGGGTTCCGAACCGGACGGCGATATGGTATGATATTGATAATACCCTACGCATTTGAGGTGACGCTATGCTCAGAGGAATTCCTTCCGTACTCACTCCCGACCTTTTGGCCGTGCTCTTCGAAATGGGCCACGGCGACGAGATCGTGATCGGCGATATCAACTATCCGGCTGCGGCCACTGCCAGCGGCGCGCTGGTGTTTCTGCCCGGGGTCGACAGCCTGTCGCTGCTCGATGCCATCCTCAAGCTGATGCCGCTCGACCGCTACGTAGACAAGCCGTTTCTCATCATGGAGCGTCTGCCCGTGGATGCGCGGATGTTTGTCCCGGTGCACGAGGATTACTTCCGCCTCGCGGAAAAATATGACCCGCGCGGACGCGACTGCGTGGCCTACATCAACCGCTACGACTTCTACGACCGCGCCCGGGATGCCTACTGCGTGGTCTCCACGGGCGAAAAATCGCCCTACGGCTGCACGATCCTGCGCAAGGGCATGCTCCAGCCCGAAGAAATCATATAGTATTATACAATGTCAGAATTTCAGGCGGGGGGCCCCCGCCTTCTTTTATTGCGTAGAGAAAATGGAGTTCTGATCGGCTTTTAATGTTGAATCGGACGTTTTATATCGTCCATAGATATTCAGCGGTAAGCCCTCACAACCCGCTTTCTTTCGCCCTGCTCTTGCTATCGTACATCGCCTTATCTGCGCGAAACACCAGCGAGTCAAATGTGTCGTTCGGCCTCATATACGACGACCCGCAGGAGAAAGCGAAATCAAAACCGCCTTCCGCCTCCGGATAATGCAGCTGCCCCGCAAGTCGGGAAAGCCGTTCCACCAGCAATGCCGCTCCGTCCTCGTTCATATCGGGCAGCATGATGATAAACTCGTCTCCCCCGTACCGGCCCAGCAGGTCGAACGCGCGTATATTGTTTTTAAGCAGCTCCGCCA
>CAYRPW010000508.1:0-1533 GCA_964426145.1 uncultured Oscillospiraceae bacterium | reverse complement strand
GCGATCGGTTCCACAAACAGCGTCGCGCCGGTAGAGCTCTGATCGTGCACCAGTCCGGGCACATTCGCCCGGCATTCTGCTTTTACGGGGATGCAGTAGCGGTCCCCCCGCAAGGTGATGATCGCATCCTGCAGGTACTTGGCAAAAGAAGAACTGTGGATCATCTGGTTCAATTTTTCCCGCATCCGCTCGTTCGCGGCGCGAATCTGCCGCCGAATCTGCATCAGTTCCGCGGACGCGCGGTCGGCGATTTCATCTTCGCTCAGGATCGCGTCAGTAATCGCCTGTTCCACACCGGGCAAGGTGGTCAGCCTGCTGGCCAATCCGGTCAGGATCGGGGTATCCTCCCGCTCCTTCACCAGCGCGGCGCGAGCGGCGCGGGCGGCCCGCAGGCATCCCGCCACATCCAGCAGGGCCTTGGGGGACAGCGCGGCCCCTTTGCCCGCCAGAGAAAGCTGCTCCCGCACGTCGCCGAACCACTGAAGCGGCGAACCGCCCAGATAGGCCAGTAAAATTGTGGCTTCTTCTGTTTCCTCCAGCGCGCGGCTCACCTCGGAAAAATCGCGGTAGGGGGTCAACTCCTGGCAAAGCTCCGCTCCCATCGGCGTTACGCAGAAAGCCGACAGCATTTCCCGTATTTTCGTAAATTCCAGCACTCGCAGTTCCCGGGCCGGTTCCATGCGCAGCGCCTCCTGTTATCATGATCCGGACAAATTCTGATCCGGTTTATTCCACGCCGCGCAGAAAATGCCCGGCAGTGGAAGGTTCGTCATCTTTTTCGGCTACGCCGGTACGCATCAGCGCCGCGAAACGCCGCGTAACGGCCAGCTGGCGTTCCGGTGCTTCCACGGTGAAGCTTAACAGCATTCCCGCGTCAAGCGCCCGCCTGCGGCTGTCCTGCCCGGAAAGGTCGGTCGGCAGCGCGTTCAGCAGTTCCACCACACAGCCTTCCGGCATCTGCACCCTGCGCAGCGGGAACCGATACCCCCGGCGATCGGTAAGCGTCGGGTCCGTCATGGCACAGGCACGGTCGCCCGGCCCGCACAGCGTGCAGTGTTCCCGCCCACGGGTCAGCCCAAGGCGTACCCGTTCCGGGCAATGGTTCAGCAACATTAACCGTTCCCTGCCATACATTTTTAATAGCGGTGGTACTCCGTACCTTTCGCTCAGCAGTGCGGCCAGTTCCCCGTGGTTCAGTTCGGGCCACAGGGTGAAGAACGCAGGACCGTTGTCCAGCAGTTCCTGAGCGGCTTCGGGATTGGTAATCGGCACTCCTTCACCCAACGCATAGGGAAGCGGCAACGGAAAGCCAAGCTGGCCCACGCTCCCCAGCACAATGCCCGCAAGTTGACCGGCGTTTTCCGATAGCGTCGGCAACAGCTGCGCAAATGCTCCATCGCTCATCTGCGGCGGCAGAACCAGCCACGACCCAACCGGCAGTTTCGGCAGTTCGCCTTCCAGCGTTGGAAGCGTGTAATCTGTCGGGGCATATAGAAGTAGGTTCGCGCCTGCCGCTAAAAAATCCTGCCCGAA
>CAYRPW010000507.1:0-1538 GCA_964426145.1 uncultured Oscillospiraceae bacterium | reverse complement strand
CGGCATGGATAATACGGCTTAACGCCGCGCTTAACAGCCCGCTTTGTCCGTTGGCCCCCGCGGCCATGCCCGCTACGATGCTTTGTCCCACGCCTGTGCCGCCTGCTGTGCCGACGCTTCTGGCGGCGGATGTGGCCGTGTTCACCGCGCCCTGCGCCGCGAGGGTTGCCGCGGTGCTTTGCCGGATTCCCGCCGCAAAGCCTGCCGCCCACTGCGCGCCGGCCGCGTTTGCCGCCGCCAGCTGCGCGGGGCTCAGGCTGAAGGCTGCAAGCACGCTTTGGCACAGCTCCGCCAGCGAATTTTGCACCCGCGTCATCCCCGCCTGAAAAGCCGTGTCGTCCAGTTCCACGGTAAATACCACCTGGCCGTCGCTTCCCGCCATGGGTTATCCCTCCCTGTCTGATAATTGCCGCAGCACCGTGTCCGGGCTTTCCCCCGCGGCCAGCCTGCGGTCCAGCTCCCGGAGAAGCGCCTGTTCCGCTTTCCCCACGCGCGGGCGTACGGCAACCTGTTCCTTCAGCCGACGCAAACGCGCGCGCTCTTCCGGCGGGGCGGCGTTCTCATCCGCCATGCGCAGGCGTACCCGCGCGCCGAACGCCGTTTGCTCCGCAAGGCCCGCCAGCAGTTCCCGAAACTCAAACCAGTGCAGCGGCTGCCGGAGCAGATCGATACCGTATTGCTGCCGGAACGAGGCGTACAGCGCGCCCGCGTCCTGCTCAAAATCCATCAGCGGCGGTTCATCCGCGTCCTGCGTTTCGCCGCCCGATACGAACGCCGAAAAAAGCGCCGCCATTTCCGGCGGCGGGTTGTCCCGAAAAAAATAATGCGCCAGACAAAGGAGCTTCGCCGGGGCTTCGCGGTCAGGGTCGCTCAGCCGCCGCAGGCAGCGCAGCACCGTGCGAAAATCCGGGTTGATCGGGTAAGCGCGTCCGTCCGCGCCGTTTAACGCAGCGGGCAGCGCCTGCTCCGCGGGCTGGCACAGCGAAAAAGCGTCAGGCTTCAAGGGCCGTGCCCTCCTCCTCTGGAGCGTCGTCCTCGCGGAGCGCCTCCCGCGCGTAGTGCCCGGCGGCTTCCTGCGCCAGCAGACTAAGCCACTCCAGCATCAGCGACAGGCTGACGGGTCGACCTCCGCTGATGGCGCTGACCGCGCCGTCGCCCAGCGCGTCGTTCAGGATCGCGTTCGCCTCGCCGGTAACGGCAAGCGCCGTTTCCGCGGTTGCCGCGTCTGCCGCAAGTCCGGCGCTTTTTTCCAGCAGCGTCCGCACGCGCGTGTACAAAGTAAGGTCGTTCAACCGCAGGGTAAAAACCTGCCCGTTGATCCGAATGGACGGGTCTTCCACCCGAAGCGTTACTTCCCGCATGGTTGCCTCCTCCTGACAGCGGCGGGGCGGGCGGCTTACCGCCTACCCGCGCCCCGCCTGTGAAATGCGCTGGTTACGACGCGGCGGTAAAGGTTCTATGGGTCACGTCGAAAAGCCCCGGCGTCAGATCGCCGTTCTGGTGGAAAGTGCCGCCGAGCTTTACCACGCTCTTGGGGT
>CAYRPW010000506.1:0-1538 GCA_964426145.1 uncultured Oscillospiraceae bacterium | reverse complement strand
CTTTGCGCCCTGAATATGAAATGAAACCGTTGCGCTTACTTGCCGAGCATCGAAGCTTTTAATTTATTATCGGCCGGTTTGTTGCTGAGCCATATTCCGAAAAGGATTTTTTTGAAATCCAGACCTTTGGTCGTACTCTTCAACTGTTTGTTCTTGTAGGCTTTGACGCCCTCACCGGGAACATAAATCATATCATACACATCACCCAGTTTAATATTATCCTTAAAAACCCCGACAAAGGCGTCGATCCTGTCTTTGTAAGGCGCCATGTTGCCGTTCGTCGAGTTTTTAAATCCTTCCATGACGGTTTCTTTCATCTTGTCGCTCGTGATCATATTGGAAATCACCTGGAGTTTGATCGCCATTGGTTCATCGGCGTTCATGATCGCATTAGCGTCGCCGCCTTTTTGTTTAAGATACAGCCCGCTGACATAAACCTTGATGAAATACTTTGTTCGGATACCGGCTCCGTTTAACACCAGCGTATCGCTGCCGGCGGCGAGAGTGTCCGGCATGTTGATTCCGCCGACTTCTTTTGCGTAGCCTACGGAAGTAAGGATAAGGACGACTGAACACAACAGCAATAATTTTTTAAACATAATGACACCTCTCTTTTTTATTTTAGCCTTTCACAGGCCGGGTTGATATTGATGATGAAATTGTTTCGATGATGGAGAGCTTCCGCTCTTCCGGGCGGCAGTATAGGAACAAAGCCGCTGCCCTGTCAATTGTTAATTTAAAAGGTTTATTGCCGGCCGACCTGCGTTTCGAGTAAATCAAGCAGTTCTTTGTTCTCCGGTATATCGGCCATCGAATGGCCGTAATGGACGAAGCGAACCTTGCCGGACTTATCCATGATAACCTGCGCGGGCATCCGGCCCAGTTTGAAAATCTTGACCTCCTGGCCGTACAATTTCAACACATGATGTTCGGGGTCGGGCAGGCCGACAAACGGCAGCTTTTCTTTCTCCCAGTATTTCTTAAACGCCTCGGCGTTTTCCGGCCCGGCGACGAGGATCTCCGTATCCAGCGCAACGAATTTATCATAATCCCGGCGCAACTGCGCCATGTGCGCGCGGCAGAACGGTCAGATAAAACCGCGGTTGAAAACCAGCATCACGTTCTTTTTGTTTTGATAATCGGCAAGCGAAACGCTTTTGCCGTTGAAATCATTCAACGTAAAATTCGGCGCCTGAACGTTTAATTCAACCTTTGGCATGACGTCTGTCCTCCTTAGTTCTTAATACCTGTACAACAGATAATTATAAAACTATTTTTGACGAACAAACAGTTATTTAAGGTTCAATTCCAATGATTACTAGTGGTACGAATTTAAATAATAATTATTTTTTCAAAAATATCAATTTCATCATAATCAGGATTAAAGTCTTGCATTATTTTGTTTTTCCTCTTGAATGCATCAATGGAATTATAAAAAACTTCTGGTTCTTGAATGAATCCTTTTTTGACTAATGTTAAAATCCATATCTTCTTCATTTTGTTATTCCTATTGTTCTGTTAAACCAACTATACACATC
>CAYRPW010000505.1:1284-1542 GCA_964426145.1 uncultured Oscillospiraceae bacterium | reverse complement strand
GCTCGCTCTCATCGCTGCGTTCATAAGCCAGGTACAGATCATCAAGCCTGGTTTTGAATTCAACCTTGACATCATGAACCCGACGACGCTTGTGGGTATATTCATAGGCGCAGCGCTGCCGTTCCTGTTCTCTTCCATGACCATGAACGCTGTCGGCAGGGCAGCTCAGGGGATCGTCGTTGAAGTGCGCAGGCAGTTCAAAGAGATAAAAGGGCTGATGGAAGGCACGGCGGAGCCCGATTACGCACAGTGCGTCAA
>CAYRPW010000505.1:0-1274 GCA_964426145.1 uncultured Oscillospiraceae bacterium | reverse complement strand
ATGATACTTCCTTCCGTCATAGCCATAATAGCTCCTATAGCGACCGGCCTGCTGCTCGGCGTGAACGCCGTTGCGGGGTTGCTCGCAGGCTCTACAATAACAGGCTTCATACTCGCTATTATGATGGCGAACGCCGGCGGAGCATGGGACAACGCCAAAAAAAGCATAGAAGCTGGCACGCACGGCGGCAAGGGCAGCGACGCGCATAAAGCCGCGGTCGTGGGCGACACGGTTGGCGACCCGTTCAAGGATACCTCCGGCCCGTCCATCAACATACTTATCAAGCTTATGTCCATGGTTGCTATCGTCTTTGCGGGGCTGATAGTATCGGGATCTCTTATGTAATATAAACTATCTTAAGCCATGCGGGTACTACCGCATGGCTTTTCTCTTTTTTCGTATATTATATATCTGTTTCGCTTTTTTCGTGGATCCAGTTTGAAATGGCTTTTCTCTTGATAACGAAAACCAGCGTAAGCAGGATAAGCGTTGCAAGGCCGCAGGCGGGAAATCCGAAGCCTCCGCCAAGACCGTCCATCACACCCCCCGCAAAAAGGTTTCCCACGGGTGTCGATCCCATTGCCAGCAGCGAATAAAAACTCATGACTCTTGCTCTGTATCCGGCGGATGTGTTGAGCTGGAATATTGCGTTCGAGGTGTTGAAAAACACGATATTGATGAATCCTATGGCCAACAGGAATACGAGGCTGACGCGGTAATCGGCTGTAAAGGCTATAGCCGTCTGCAGCAGCGCCGTTCCTGCTGCCCCGTATATGAAAAGATTTTTGTTTATTCCGTACCGCGACCTGGACGCCATAAACAGGGCTGCGCCAAGCGAGCCTATGCCGGCTGCGATAAGCAGCCCCGAATACCCTCCGGCGCCCTCTCCCAGTACATCCTGTGCGAATACGGGGACTATCACGTCGTTGTTCATGGCGAATGTGGCGACAACAACGAACACAAGCACGCCGATCGTAAGCGCCTGGTTCTTTGATATATACCGCAACCCGTCCATTATCTCGCTCATTATCCTCGTTTTTTTCTTTTCTGTCGCTGTCCTTTCCACCCTTATTAAAAAGAGGCTGCCGAGAACTGCCACATAGCTTAAAGCGTTTATCAGGAAACAAAGCACTATGCCGAGATGCAGCATAAAGACGCCCGCCAGCGCAGGCCCTATTATCTTTGCCAGGTTGATTATGGTGGAATTCATGGAAACTGCGTTAACTATATCCTCTTTTCCTTTTAAACATAATTTATCATCATTGCCTATACAA
>CAYRPW010000504.1:0-1548 GCA_964426145.1 uncultured Oscillospiraceae bacterium | reverse complement strand
ATGAATCTTGCCGGGCTTTGGGTATTCCACAAACGCAAGATCGTGCGGCTTGTTGTTGCCGGTGATCCAGGAAGCAAGCCGGCTGCCGTCGGGCAGGTTGCAGACTTCCGGCACGTACATCTTGAGCACCTGTGTGCAGAACCGCTCGGCTTCGGCAATGTTCGGGCCGTAGAGCAGGAAGTGGTCAAGGCGGATGACGCTCATGCCGCGCGGCTGCTCGTTCCAGATATCCGGGTTGCGCAGGCCGGGGCCTTTTTCCGCAAGCGCAACGGTTGCGTAGAGCTCAAAGATGTGTCCGGTCGAAATTTTAAAACGGATGCGGCGGCCGTAGCCCGGCTGATCGGAGTTGGCGGGGACTTCCGTAACGGGATAGCCAAAGGCTTCGGTTTCCTTTGCCATCCGATCGAGCGTCTCTTCCGAATCCACCTTGAAAGCGACGAAATCCAGTCCGGCTTCGTCCGCAAGGCGGAGGGTCACGGAATGATGGTCGAACTCGTCGTACGTTTTGAGGCAAACGCGCCCGTCCGCAGTGCGGGCAACCTCGTCGAGACCCAAAATGTTCTTGTAGAAGTCCAGCGTTTTGTCAAGATCCAGCACGCGCAGCTGAATCAGTCCCGGGCGCAGGGTTTGATTGAGTGCCATGGTGATTATCTCTCCTTTTCTTTATTCAGTGGCCGCTCAAAGGCCAAATTTCACAGGCTGTCTGCCTGAAATTCATCCCGGTTCCCATCTGCGGGGGCAAGAACGAGATCGCTTAGCGGATAAACGCAGCAGAGCAGCACCGTGTTTTCGCTCTGTTGCTGCCGCGTCACGTGCGCGCGGCTCATGGGCTGAAAGGCGCGGACGCTCCCGCGGAGAACGCGCATTTTGCAAATTCCGCAGCCGCCGCCCTGGCAGCCGCTTTTGACGCCGCCCGCGTTGGCTCGCCGCATGGCGGAAAACACGCTTTCGTCCGCCCGGCAGGAGAACGTTTCGCCCGTATGCAGTAAGATACGATAGGCGGTCTTCTCGTGTTCCTCCGCCTGTACAGTTATCTCCTTGGCGGCAGAATCGTTTCCCATCCGCGCTTCCATATCAAGCTCCCTGCGCCTGCTTAAGGCCATAGGCAACGTCGATGATTAAATCTTCCTGCCCGCCAACCATCTTGCGCTTGCCGAGTTCCACAAGGATATCGCGCGGTTCAAGCGTAAACTTTTGCGCGGCGGCGTAGACATGCAGTAAAAAGCTGGAGTAAACGCCCGCGTACCCAAGCATGAGCGAACCGCCGTCCACGACCTGCGGGCGCCGCATAATGGGAGCGACGGCCTGCTCGGAAGCGTCGATCAATCCGTAAAAATCCAGCCCCGTTTCAATTCCCTTGCGCTGGAGCACGCCGGTGAGCACCTCGATTTGCGTGTTGCCCGCTCCTGCGCCGAGCCCGCGCAGCGTCGCGTCGATATAGCCTGCTCCCGCTTCGATTGCGGCAAGCGAGTTCGCAACCGCGAGGCTGAGGTTGTTATGGGCGTGGAAGCCGACCGGAATGCTCACCGCCGCACAGACTGCCTGCAC
>CAYRPW010000503.1:0-1549 GCA_964426145.1 uncultured Oscillospiraceae bacterium | reverse complement strand
GTAGGAGCGGATCTGGCTGCCCCACTCGATCTTTTTCAGCTCGCCCTTGATACCCGCCATCTGCTCTTCCAGCTCGCGCATTTTGAGCTCCATCAGGCGGCCCTTCAAAATACGCAGGCAAACCTCGCGGTTTTGAATCTGGGAGCGCTCGTTCTGGCACTGCGCCACGGTGCCCGTGGGGATGTGCGTCATGCGCACGGCGCTGTCGGTACGGTTGACGTGCTGGCCGCCCGCGCCGCCGGAACGGTAAGTGTCGATGCGGACTTCCTCCATGTTCACCTCAAACTTCTCGCTCTCGGGCAGAATGGGGGCCACGTCCAGCGAGGAAAACGAGGTATGGCGGCGGGCGTTGGAATCAAACGGGCTGATGCGCACCAGCCGGTGCACGCCGCGTTCCGACCGCAGATACCCGTAGGCGTTTTCGCCGTCCACCTGAAAGGTGACGGACTTGATGCCTGCCTCGTCGCCGTCGAGCAGATCGTTGACGGTGACCTTATAGCCCATGCGCTCGCAGTAGCGCGTATACATGCGGTAGAGCATCTGGGTCCAGTCCTGCGCCTCGGTGCCGCCCGCGCCCGCGTGCAGGCTTAAGATACAGCTGCAGTGATCATACTCGCCGCGCAGGAGCGTTTCCAGCTCCAGCAGGTCGGCGTCTTTCTTGAGCGCCTCCAGCTCCGTTTCGCATTCGGCGGCGATTTCCGCGTCCGCTTCCTCTTCCAGCAGCGCAAGCATGGCCTCGATATCGTCCAGGCGGGAAACCAAGTCGGCCACATGCCCGATCTTTTCCTCAATCTGGCTTACGCGGCGGTTGACGGCCGTTGAGCGCTCCAAATCGCCCCAGAGCGCGGGGCTGTTCATCTCTTCCTTGAGTTCCGCAAGCTCTTCGGAAAGCTGCGGCAGGCGCAGCGCGTCGGATGATTTCTGCACGCTCTCCCGCAGCTCGTTCAAAGTCTGCCGAAAGCCTTCGATGTCGATCATAGCATAACTCCTATATCCCTATTTACCGCAATGTTTCATGCAGCGTGATGCCCCGGAAAACCAAATCCGTCCTGTGCTCAAACCCCATGCGCTCCCAGAAGGCGTTGCCCAGCGCATTGTCCTTCTTGACCACAAGCCACGCCTTGGCAATGCCTTCGCCCCGCAGCGCAGTAAACGCGGCCTCCGTAAGCGCCCGGCCCACGCCGCGCCCGCGGACCGCAGGCCGCACGGCCGTGTGGTGGATCACGCCGCGCCGCCCGTCGTGCCCGCATAAAATCACGCCGACGATCCCGCCCGCGTCCTCCGCCACGAAGCTCATGCCCGGATTGCGCCGCAGGTACTTTTCGATCCCCTCCCGGGAATCGTCCACCGGGTTCAGCCCCATGCCCGGCGTATCCAGCCACAGCCGGTACACCACGTCGTAATCCCCAATAACCATGGGGCGTATCGTAAATTCCTTCGGGGTCTCCATCCGTAACCTCGTTTGGTATATCTTGGTTTCTTGACAACAATGCAGATGACGACTATTCAGCAGCTTGGGTGAAAAACCCAGATGCAGGCCACAACGCAG
>CAYRPW010000502.1:0-1551 GCA_964426145.1 uncultured Oscillospiraceae bacterium | reverse complement strand
ATCGTGGCGCTGATGCAGGAAGGCATTCTGGCGATGGGCTTTACGATTTCGTATCAATATGTGCTGACCGGCCTGATCGTACTTGGCGCAGTAACGGCGGATATCATCAGCCGCAAGCGCAAGAACTGACGCTGAGCCATAGGAAGCAGGAGGCACCGCGATGAACAGACTTCGGAACAACTCCCTGATCAAGAAACTGGGCGTACAGCGTCTGGTGATCTTCGGCGTACTGGTGATTTTGTTCGTGTTTTTCTATGCGATGAGCCCATCGTTTCGCAAGTACTCAACGATCGTAACCATGGCCAGCTACATGTACTACATCATGCTGATGGCCATCGGGGTTACCTTTCCGCTGATCACGGGCGGCGTGGATCTGTCCATCGGCACGGGGTTGGTGTGCTATTCCATCGTCGGCAGTTTCTTAATGCGGCAGATGGGGCTTCCCATCTGGTTTGCCATGGTCGTCACCGTCGGCATGGGCGTGTTCTTCGGCTTCGTCAACGGGATCGTCGTTGCCAAGCTCAATATCCCGCCGTTCATCACCACCCTTTGCACGATGATGATCGTGCGCGGGCTTGGCTCCATCCTCACCGGCGGCATGACGGGCGTCTGGCCGATGGCAGGGCAGGAGGGCAGCTGGTTCCGGGACCTGCTCAAGTACAAGATCGGCGATACGATCTACCCCGTGGGCCTGCTGATCATCGCGGTGCTGGTCATCTGCATGTCCATCATCCTCAACCATTCCCGGATCGGGCGCTACATTATCGCCATCGGCAGCAACAAAGAAGCGCTGAAGCTTTCGGGCGTCAACGTTGTGCGCTGGCACGTGATGGCTTATGTGTTCTCCGGGTTTTTCGCGGGCCTCGCGGCCATCGCGTATGCGGGCACCTTCTCCTCCATCACGCCCGGCACGGGTGCGGGGCTGGAGCTGGATGCCATCGGCGGCGCGATCATCGGCGGCACGGCGATGACGGGCGGCAGCGGCTCCATCGTCGGCACGTTCCTTGGCGTCTGCCTGATCTCGCTTTTGAAAACCGGGCTTCCCAACGTCGGCCTCCAGGCCAACTGGCAGCAGATCATCACCGGAGCCATCCTGATCGTTGCCGTGACCATCGACATGATCCGCCGTCACAAACAAGCTGCGATATGAACGCCAGAAGGCGTCATATATATAGTAAAAGGGGGGTTTATCTCATGAAAAAGGCACTGTCTCTGTTACTGGTACTGCTGCTGATCGTTGGCACGGTATCCTTCGCTGTCGCCGAAGACGCGAAGACCTATTCCTTTGAAATCGTATCCAAGGGCTTCCAGTCCACCTATTGGCAGGCGGTTCTGAAGGGATGCGTCAGCGAAACCACGAAGATCAACGAAGCTGCCGGCTATGAAATGGTGAAATTCAACATGGTCGGTCCCGACTCGGAAAGCGATATCGCCGTACAGGTGAACGAGTTTGAGTCGGCGTTGAACGCCAAGCCCGACGCCATCGGCCTTGCCGCTCTGGACGTGAACGCGCTCAACGACAACATCGCCGCGGCGCAGGCTGCCGGCATC
>CAYRPW010000501.1:0-1561 GCA_964426145.1 uncultured Oscillospiraceae bacterium | reverse complement strand
CGAAAAGCCGATCCCGTAGCTGGCGCCGGTCACAAGCGCTACTTTACCCTGCAAAGAAAATGACGTACTCATAATGCCTCCTTAACGTTGCACACGGCCGGAACCGCTGCCCTTCATCAGGCTTTCCACTTCCGATACGCTCACACGGTTAAAATCTCCGTTGATGGTATGCTTTAGGCAACTGGCCGCCACGGCGAATTCCAGGGCTGTCTTCTCGTCCGCGTAAGTATTCAGGCCGTAGATCAAACCGGCGCCAAAGCTGTCTCCGCCGCCGACGCGATCCACGATATCGGTCATGGCATACTTGCGGCTCAGTATAAAATCCACTCCGTTATACAGGCATGCGCTCCAGTCGTTATGGTTTGCGCTCTTGGATTCACGCAGCGTGATCGCGACGCGTTTTACGTTGGGATATGTATCCATCGCAAGCCTGGCAATCGCCTTATACTGCTCAATATTCAGTTCGCCGCTTTCCACGGCGGACTGGCTGTCGGCTTTGAGCAGAAGCGATTTCTGAAAATCTTCTTCGTTGGCGATGATGGTGTCAACGTATTTCACAAGCTCGGTCATGACCTGATCGGCAGTTTTTCCATACTTCCAGAGGTTCTTACGGTAGTTGAGATCGCAGCTTACGTGCATGCCTTGTTGCTTCGCTGCGCGCACCGCCGCCATGCTCAGCTCCGCCGCGCTGGCGCTGATTGCGGGGGTAATTCCGGTGATATGGAACCAATCCGCGCCGCTAAAAGCCTTTGTCCAGTCGATATCGGTTACTTTCGCTTCGCTGATTGCGCTGCCTGCCCGGTCGTAGATGACCTTGCTGGCACGCTGCACGGCGCCGGTTTCCAAATAGTATATACCCATCCGCCCCGGCTTGCGCACGATGCAGGTGGTATCCACGCCGAAGCCGCGGAGTTCGTTCAGGCAGGAATCGCCGATTGCGTTATCCGGCAAAACGGTAATAAACCGCGCGTCCATGCCGAAATTGGAAAGGCTTACGGCTACGTTGGCTTCACCGCCGCCGAACGTGGCTTCCAGTACGGGGGTTTGAAATAAACGATCATAACCGGGGCTTTTCAACCGGAGCATAATCTCACCGAAGGTGACTGTTTTCATGATCTTTCGTCCTTTCAAAGGATAAATTGGGTTACTTTTGCAGGAGATGGAAGGCAAAGCCGGCGATTTCGTCTTTCAAGTAGATGGCCGTCAGTTTTCCGTCTTTAAAATATGCACTTTCGTCATCAAAGGCAAACCCGCGCTGTTCGAGGTGCCACCTGCCGCGGGCGATGGAATGGGTGGCGATTGCTATATGGCCGTGCGTACCGCGGAAGGGCTTTTTCATAAATTCGAATGCGGTTCCGGTAAAGGTGGAACTATTGCCGTCTTTCACGGGCCACGCGAACAATTGGGAAATCAGCTGCGCTTCCTTCATCGCCTGTTCGGGCGTGCCGGAATTGATCCCGATATGCTTGAGCTCGAAGCCCAGCATCAGCGCAACCGCGCTTCGCGTTAAGTCTTCGATTTTTGCCCAATCTTTGGCGGCAATCACTTTGGCATCCACCAT
>CAYRPW010000500.1:0-1562 GCA_964426145.1 uncultured Oscillospiraceae bacterium | reverse complement strand
GATCACCATGCTTCCCATCCTGTCCTCGGTGGCGCTGTCCTTTTTGACCTGGAACGGCGGCGTGCTGGAAAACATCCGCTGGGCGGGGCTTTCCAATTTTCAGGAGATCTTCAAGAATTTCAATTTCACCCGGTCCGATCTGGGCATCACGCTGAAGAACACCGTTTTGTATACGCTGGCAACGGTACCGCTGACCATCGTATTCTCGCTGTCGTTTGCGATGCTTCTCAATAAAACCGTCAGATCGGCAAGTTTCTTCCGGTTCGTGCTCTTTTTCCCGTACGTGGCCTCCATCGTTGCGGTGTGCACCTGCTGGAACTATCTGCTGATGAAATACGGCATCGTGAACACCTTTTTAAACTCCCTGGGCTTTTCCATGGCGAAATCGTGGACGCAGAGCAAGGACCTTGCCGTCTGGGCGTTGATCATCGTCGCCGTATGGCGGGGCGCGGGCTACTATATGGTATTGTATATCGCGGGGCTGCAGAACATCCCCGGCGAGTTGTATGAAGCCGCTACCGTGGACGGCGCAAACGCGTGGCAGAAATTCCGCAAAATCACGCTGCCGATGCTGACGCCGACGACGTTTTTCGTATCCATTATGACGACCATCGGGTGCTTCAAGGTGTTTGACACCGTCATTCTGATGACGGAAGGCGGCCCCGGCCGCGCCACGAAGATGCTGGTCAACTATATTTTCGACCTGAGCTTTAACCAGATCAAATACGGCGTGGCAAGCGCCGTTGCCATGGTGCTGTTTGCGGTGGTGCTGATCGTGACCGTGGTGCAGTTCCGCGTGGAAAAGAAATGGGTCAACTACTTCTAGCAGGGAGGGAAAGCATGACGACCGTTATTCTCAGGCGCGCAACGCCAATTCAAACCTTCAAACGCGTGCTGCTGCGGGTGTGCAGGATCGCGTTTCTGCTCTTCTTCGCGGCGATCGCGTTTCTGCCGTTTCTGTGGATGTTTTCCTCGTCCCTGAAGCTGGATAAGGATGTGTTCCGCTATCCCATCGAATGGATCCCCTCCGTCCGCCATTGGGAGAACTATGTGCAGATCTGGCAGCGCGTGCCGCTGCTTACGTATTTTAAAAACACGGCGCTGCTGTCCGTCGGCGTGACGGCGATGCAGATTTTAACCTCCAGCTTCGCTGCGTATGCCTTCGCCAAGATGCAGTTCAAGGGCCGCGATCTGCTGTTTTTATGCTATATCGGCACCATTGCGATCCCGTGGCAGGTGTACATGCTGCCGCAGTTCATCATGATGCGCATGATCGGCCTGTATGATTCGCTGCTTGCGCTGCTGGTGCTGCAAAGCTTCTCGGCGTTCGGCGTGTTTCTCATGCGCCAGTTCTTCTTAAGCATCCCCACGGATCTGTGCGAGGCTGCGCGTATCGACGGGCTAAACGAATACGGCATCTGGGCGCGCATCATGATGCCGCTGTCCAAACCCGCCATCGCCACGCTGATGATTTTCACTTTCGTGGGTACCTGGAACGATTTCATGGGGCCGCTGATCTATCTGCGCAGCGACGCCGTTAAAACCATCCAGGTCGGCCTGCG
>CAYRPW010000499.1:0-1568 GCA_964426145.1 uncultured Oscillospiraceae bacterium | reverse complement strand
AGCCCCAGAAAAAGATGGACAAAATCACAGCGCAACGCTATGCTTGCGGGGGAACCGCAACGCGGCACACCGTACCGCGGCATATGCGAAAACGGCGCCCGGCATGCGCCAATTCTGAATTGGAAAGAAGCAAAGCGTATGAAAATCGGATGCGTGAAAGAACTGAAGGAGCAGGAATACCGCGTGGGGTTGACGCCCGGCAACGTGAGCGAATATACTGCCCGCGGGCACGAAGTGACCATGGAAACGAAAGCCGGGGAGGGTTCGGGCTTTCCCGACGAAGCCTACCGGGCGGCCGGCGCGGTGATCGCCCCGACGGCCGCGGAGGTTTGGGCCGACTGCGAAATGATCGTGAAGGTCAAAGAGCCGCTTTCACAGGAATACGGGCTGCTGCGCAGCGGGCAGATTCTGTACGCCTATCTGCATCTGGCGGCTAACCGGCCCCTGACCGAAGCGCTGATGCAAAGCGGGTGCATCGGCGTTGCGTACGAAACCATCGAAGACGCAGGCGGCGGCCTGCCGCTGCTCAAACCCATGAGCGAGATTGCCGGACGGCTTTCCATTCAGGAAGGCGCGAAGTACCTGGAAAAACCCTTCGGCGGCAAAGGCGTGCTGCTGGGCGGCGTGCCGGGCGTGCGCAGCGCGAAAGTGGTGATCCTGGGCGCGGGCATCGTGGGGCTGAACGCATGCAAAATGGCCGTCGGCCTAGGCGCGGACGTGACCGTGATGGATATCGACCTGGAGAAGCTCCGCGCGCTGGACGCGCTGTACGGTAACCGGGTTCACACACTGTTCTCCTCGCCGACCGCCATTCGAAGCGAGATTGTGGATGCCGATCTGGTGATCGGCGCTGTGCTGGTGCCCGGCGCAAGCGCGCCTAAGCTCCTCAAACGCGAATATCTGCAGGATATGGCGGCAGGCTCCGTGATCGTGGACGTGGCGGTGGACCAGGGCGGCTGCTTTGAGACCACGAAGGCGACCTATCACCATAACCCCGTATACGAAGTGGAGAACATCGTTCATTACTGCGTTGCGAACATGCCCGGCGCCGTGCCCCGCACCTCCACCTTCGCGCTGACCAACGCAACCCTGTCCTACGGCTTGAAAATCGCCTCGCAGGGCGTTGACGCGCTCATCCAAAGCGACGCTCATTTCCGCAAAGGGGTGAACGTGTACCGCGGCGGCTGCACCTACGGCGCGGTTGCCGAGCAGTTCGGCCTTCCCTGCCGCACGCTCGCCTAAGCCGATCCTCGCTAGGGCGAATACGGTTCAAGTCGCCAGGGTAAATCGGGCTGAAGCGAAGCCTGCGATTCGGTTCGTGCGCAAACAAAGAAAACGCCTCCGAAGCAAATCCGTTTCGGAGGCGTTTTTTGAACTGTGCGCGCCGCTTTTTAGGGCACAAGGGAGATATAGTACGGGCAGATGGCCTCGTAACGGCCGTCCGGCATGCGGAAGCCGCCGGGAATCACCCCAAGCTGAGTGAACCCAAGCCGTTCGTACAGGCGGCGCGCATGGACGTTGGTTTCCACCACGGCGTTGAACTGCAGAATGCGAAACCCGTGCGCTCC
>CAYRPW010000498.1:1065-1571 GCA_964426145.1 uncultured Oscillospiraceae bacterium | reverse complement strand
TCAGCCGCAGCGCCTCCAGCGCATACAGGTTGCTGAACACAGTCGCCTTGCGGGACGTATAGCATTCAATCGCGTGGCACAGCGCGTCCACCCCGGTGGCGGCGGCGATGGGCGCAGGCAGTTCCGCGATCATGTCCCCGTCCAGCAGCACCAGATCGGCGATCATCTGCTCGTTCACGATCCCGATTTTAAGGCCCTTTTCCGGCACGGTCACGATGCTGTTGGGCGTGGCTTCCGCGCCGGTGCCCGCAGTGGTGGGGATCATCACGGTCGGCACGGTTTTACGGCCCGCTGAAGGATTCTCCAGCAGTTTTTCCACGGTACAGCCTTCGCCGGCGGCAATGGATGCCAGTTTGGCGATGTCCATCACGCTGCCTCCGCCGATGGCGACGATCAGGTCGGCGCCCGACCCTAAAAACGCGTCCACGGTTTCCTGTGCCTGTTTGTATGTAGGTTCCGGATGCAGCTCATCCAGCGTAAACACGTCCAGCCCCGCCTGCGCCAGC
>CAYRPW010000498.1:0-1055 GCA_964426145.1 uncultured Oscillospiraceae bacterium | reverse complement strand
CAGCATCTTCTGCGCGCCTTTGGTGCCGATCACCGCCCGGTCGGTAAAAACACAGATTTTCCGGTATCCGGCCGCGAAAGCCTGCAGTGCCTGCTCGCAGTCGTTCCCGAAACGGACCTGTCCGGGCATTTTCAGAAGTGCGCTCATCCTTGCTCCCCCTTTATCCGATCGGCCGCGCGGTCATCCGGTGCAGCAGTTCAAAATCGCCGAAGCTTCCGGCTTTGCTGATCATCCAGTTCACGCGGCCCTGATGCTCAATCGTGAACAGGACGATGCCGGGCTCGATCTCCCGCCGCACGGTAATTTCGGGATAACCCAGCTGCCGCATTACCCCAAGCAGCGTATCGCCGCCCACGACCATGGTAGTGTACCCGTTCAGGCACCCCCGCTGCAACAGGGCGCACAGCACCTCGCCCATGCGGGTGGCAATCGCGTCGCTCACCTTCTGCTTGCTTTCCCGGTCGGCAGGCCACAGCTTCGCGGAAGCCCGGTCGCCGATCGCGGAGGTTTCCAGAATCACGTTCCGTTCCCCGTTCAGCGCGTTGGCAAGGCGGTCGAGCAGCGCCTCGCCCTCCCCGGTCGTCAGCAGAGACGGTTCCGCCTGCTGCCTGCGGGTCAGCGTGATTTTCTCAAACCCCTGGCTTTCCGCGAACGCCAGCTGTTTACGCGCCATCGCGTTCAGGCTGCCGCACAGCACCAGCAGCGCATGGCTTGGCAGCGGTTCTTCCGCCGCGCGTTCCGGCAGACGGAATGCGGCGGGATAAACGGCGGCAAAAGCCGCGCAACCGCCCAGCAGCTGCATCTGCCCGCTTCTTTGCAGGTGATCGGCAATCCGGGTAAAATCCCCGTTCTCGCAAACATCAAAAATCCCCACGGTAGGCGCGGTAACGGCGGTATCATACGCGGCGTTCCGCGCATACAGCCGGGTATCCACCGGGCAGCCGCGGAACAGGTCGGTAATGTTGGCGTCCTGTACCGGGTCGAACGGATCCTCGCGAAACGCGCTCTGGTGGATGGGCGTACCGTCCCAAAATTGAACGCCGCCTTCCGTAACC
>CAYRPW010000497.1:0-1583 GCA_964426145.1 uncultured Oscillospiraceae bacterium | reverse complement strand
GCCTACAACGATTACAGCAAAGGCGGATGTGGCGGAATTATTAAAAGACCTCGGATAATATTTTACTCCATTGCTTATCACTAAGTTTTGCCCCAACTGTTTCTACTAATTCTGCAGATAATCTTGAGGCAAGTGCTCCTGCTTTTTCGGCAGAATATCCATTCATCAAACCATATAAGAAACCCGAAGCATAAATATCTCCGGCTCCATTGGTGTCAATGCAATTGGCTTTGACGGCAGGAATGACCGATACTTTTCCGTTTATCTTTGCCAATGAACCTCTATGTCCTAACTTTACAACGGCTGTTTCACAATATTGAGACAATATCTCCAATGCCTCATATTCCTCTTTTCCGGTAAAAGCTTTGGCCTCCTCTTCATTGGCAAAAATGATGTCCACATAGTTTGCAAGAAGAGAATCAATAAACGTTCTGTTTTGCTCCACCAAATTATAGCTGGCCATGTCCATGGAGATCTTTAATCCGCATTTTTTTGCCAATTTGCAAACTCTTTCAATAAGCCCTCTGTTAAAAATAAGATATCCTTCCACATGGATATAATCATAGTTCTTAAATATCTCCTCATTGATCTCGTCCGCTTCCATAGTAGCTGCTGCCCCAAGATAAGTGGCAAATGTTCTCTCGGCATCTGCCGTCATTAACGTAGTAGCAATTCCTGTATCAATTTCAGAATCAAGCAAGTGGGGTGTGATATGATTTCTTTCCATATCTTCTTTAAAAAACTTGCCGGCATCATCATTGCTAACTTTGCCAATATAGCCGGTTTGCGCGCCCAAATGTGCAAGGCCATGAATCGTGTTTGAAGTAGAGCCTCCGGAGGCAAGTGTTCTTTTCATCACCTTAATAACCTCGTGCAATGCTCTTTTGGTCTCGGCATCAATCATTTCCATGCCCCCTTTTTTCAAATTAAACTGCTCAAAGAGATCTTCGTTATCCAGAGATACAATCACATCTACCAAAGCATTTCCAATTCCCAATATCTTGCTCATAATTCGTTTTTTTAATGGGTGCAAAAATACCATTTATTAGTGAAAATCATTCCAATTATTTAGTTTTATTATTTGGAGTACATCCATTCGTTATGCTTTGCCGAGAGGAGACATCTCAATTTCTGAGTGACTTAACTAGCTTGGTCTGGAAATCATATTTTATCAACCATAAGATTTGAAATTAATTAAAATAATTCTCCGGGAATAAGTTTCCGGATGCTTACGTGTTCCCTTATCATAAGGCGACACAAAAATAATAACAATTTAAAAGAATACTAGATGTAAAGCCCTTCAAATTTGCACTACCCGTCGGTTTTATTATGCTTTCGGACCTTATTTTTTCTTCTTTTCTTCAATTGTCGATGAATTATAACGAACCAATTTTTCCCAATCAATTTCTCCGTTGTCTTTACAAAACTCATTCGCAAACTCTCTTGTAAATTTGTTTATCATTTGTGAGTATGATTTTAGAAAATTGTCATTTTTTTCTTTTGCTTTATATCCTAAAGGTTCAATTATTTCAGTATATAAATTTTTGTTACCAGAAATAAACTCCCAAAAACTTTGACCACAA
>CAYRPW010000496.1:0-1591 GCA_964426145.1 uncultured Oscillospiraceae bacterium | reverse complement strand
GGTGGAACCGTTGATGGAAGCGCAGCTCGCCCTCAGGGCCGAAGGCGTGGACGCCCGCGTTATCTCCATGCCCAGCATGGAACTGTTTAATGAGCAGCCCGCCGCTTATAAGGAAGCCGTGCTGCCCGCCGCCGTGCGCGCCCGCGTGGCCATGGAAGCCGCCACCTCCCAGCCCTGGTACCGCTACACGGGCCTGGACGGCGCGGTGGTCTCCATCGACCACTACGGCGCTTCCGCCCCCGCCGAAATCCTGTTCCAGGAGTTCGGTCTCACCGCGGAACACGTGGTGAAGGCGGTGAACAAGGTGCTGGGGAAATAATCGTTTTCACATCAAACACAGGCCGGTGCGTTTCGCGCCGGCCTGTGTTTGATAGCGTCCGGCAGCCGAATCTCCCCGAATCCGCGCACCCGGGAGCTTGGAAAAGAACCATTTGACAATTCTGCCACGCCGCCCTATAGTAAGAGCCAAATTGATATTTTGGCGGAGGTGGGGAATATGCGCAGGATGGCGGTCTGGGCCTGTGTTTTGCTGCTTGCCGTGCTGTTTTCTCCCCTTTGCACGGCGCAGGACAGCTGGCAGCCGCAATCGGCCTTGTCGCGGCCGGGCACCCTTTCTAGCGCGGACGACCCGTACGCGGATGAAATGCGCACGGCGGCGTTCGTCGGGTTCAATTCGGAAACAGTCCGGCTGTCCCTGCTGCCGCTTAAATGCCTGGGGCTTCTGTCGGCGTACGTCCTGCTGTGTTTCGCCGTCAGGCGCATTCCCAATGCGCTGCGCATGGCCGACCATCGCACGCGCCATATACTTGCCTGTAAAACCTGCCATCCCCAGCTGGCTCCCCCTATCTTTTGAAAGCAAACTTTTCAGGATCTTCAAAAAGAGGCCTGCGCGCAATATGCCGCAGGCAGATAGGATGGGGTTCGTATGTTTTGGACCATTGCGTCGATTGTGATTTCCGTGATTGCGTTTCTAGTTGCGGCATATTTCTATCGGTGGGTGAAAGCGCTGCCCAGCGCCAATCAAAAACTGGATGATCTCGGCCTTTTGATCCGTAACGGCGCGTTTACGTTTATCAAACGGGAGTATAAAACCCTGCTCATCTTCTGCGGCTGCGCGGCCGCGCTTATTTTTGCGTTTCTCCCCAAGCCCGTGTGGCAGGGCGGCGTCGTGATGGATAATGTCTGGATGGTGCTGGCGTACCTGTTTGGCACGGTGCTGTCCGCTGCGGCGGGCGTTGTGGGCATCAGCATTGCGACGATTGCCAACGTCAAGGCGGTGACCGCCGCCAGGAAGGGCATTGCGCCCGCGTACATGGCCGGTTTCCGCGGCGGCGCGGTGATGGGCATGGCGGTTGTGGCCTCTTCGCTTACGGGCGCGGCATTGTTGTATCTGCTTTTCGGCAATACCGACATCATTATGGCGTTCAGCTTCGGCGCAAGCTCTCTGGCATTGTTTGCCAAAGCGGGTGGTGGCATTTTCACCAAAACGGCGGATATTGCCGCCGACCTCGCCGGGAAAGTGGAGCTCGGCATCCCGGAGGACGATCCCCGCAACCCGGCCGTTATCGCCGATAACGTGGGCGACAACGTG
>CAYRPW010000495.1:0-1600 GCA_964426145.1 uncultured Oscillospiraceae bacterium | reverse complement strand
TTCATCCGGCAGATTAAGGATCAATTTCATCTGACCGTGTTTCTGATCGAGCACGATATGAATCTGGTGATGGATATCTCCGACCGCATCTATGTGCTCAATTTCGGAAAGCTCATCGCCCAGGGTACGCCCACGGAGATACAGAACAATCCGGATGTCATCACGGCATATCTGGGGGTGACGGAAGCATGAGCTTGCTGGAAGTCAGGGATCTGCGGGTAAGTTACGGCGGCATCGAGGCGCTCCGCGGCATCAGCTTCAACGTGGAACAGGGGCAGATCGTGACCCTGATCGGCGCGAACGGCGCGGGGAAATCCACCGCGCTTCGGGCCATCTGCGGCATTGTGCGCGTGCAGGGCGGGTCCATTTCGTTCGACGGGAAAAGCATTCTGGGGCTGGATACGCAAAAAATCGTCCAGCGCGGCATCGCCATGGTGCCGGAGGGCAGGCGGGTGTTTCCCAACCTTACGGTGCTGGAAAACCTGAAGATCGGCGCCTATCTCAGAAACGATGAAGCGGCCATCCAGCAGGATATGGCGTATGTGTACGAGCTGTTCCCGCGCCTGAAGGAACGCTCCTGGCAATTGGCGGGCACGCTGTCGGGCGGGGAGCAGCAGATGCTTGCCGTCGGCCGCGCGATGATGGGACGGCCGAAACTCATGCTGATGGACGAACCGTCCCTGGGGCTTGCGCCGCTGGTGGTGAAGGCGATTTTCGATACCATTTTGCATCTCAGGGAACAAGGCATCACCATTTTGCTGATCGAGCAAAACGCCAACGCCGCGCTGCGCGCCGCGCATTACGGCTACGTGCTGCAAACCGGCACCATCATTTTGCAGGACACGGGCGAGCGGCTTCTAAACAACCGCAGCGTGCAGGAAGCCTACCTCGGGCGTAAGAGCAAGTAAAGCGTCGGGTCCGGTCATGCGAAAGGCCGGACTTTTTTGGAATTCCGGGCATGCTGCGCACCGGGTTCGGAAGAATGGCAATTCCTGGATATTTCTATACGGCGCTTGCATACATGAAATGAAAAGTGCAAATTACGAACAAGATAACGATTGTAAAAACCGCGGTTGTACCCTATAATACAGGAATACAAAGGGGTATATGGAGTTTATTTCGTGTACCTTTTTGATGTATCCAAGCCGTTGGTGGAAGAACGGCCGAAAACGAAAAAAATCTGAGGAGGAAAAGGTATGACTATCAAACGGTTTGTATCCATTCTGCTTACAGTCATGATGCTGACGATTGGCATGTCGTTCGCAGCGGCGGAGGACACCATCAAAGTCGGCCACATCGCCCCGATGACCGGCGCAATCGCCGCCTACGGCACGGCTGTGGCAAACGGCGTTGACCTGGCAATTTCCGAAATCAACGCGGCCGGCGGCATTCTCGGCAAGCAGGTTGAAGTGGTTCTCAAAGACAACCAGTTCGACGTTGCGGAGACCGTAAACGCGTTTAACGCGCTGCTTGGTGAAGACGTTGTAGCCATCATCGGCGCAGTCGCGTCCAGCAGAACGTCTGCCATCACCGGCCTGGCCAACGATGAGGGCGTCGTACTGATTACCGCCACCTCGACGGCAGACTCCATCACCACGGA
>CAYRPW010000494.1:0-1601 GCA_964426145.1 uncultured Oscillospiraceae bacterium | reverse complement strand
CCACTTCCACGGCGGTCGCGCCCGCGAGCATCATTTCCAGCACGTCCTCGGCGCGCTGCACACCGCCCATGCCGATTACGGGAATGCGCACGGCTTTGGCAACCTGATATACCATCCGCAGCGCCACCGGGAAGATGGCCGGGCCGGAGAGGCCGCCCATGCCGTTGGCGAGCACCGGTTTTCGCGTGCACAGGCTGATGCGCATGCCAAGCAGCGTGTTGATGAGTGTCAGGCCGTCCGCGCCCGCGTCCTCGCAGGCTTTGGCGATGGAGGTAATATCCGTCACGTTGGGGCTCAGCTTGATGTAGACCGGCTTCCTGCATACGGCCTTCACGGCCTTGGTTACGGCCGCCGCGTTATCACAGCTCGTGCCAAACGCCATCCCGCCGCCGTGCACGTTGGGGCAGGAGATGTTGATTTCGTGCCAGCCGATTGCCTCCTGCGGGTCCAGAAGCCGGGCGACCTCCACATATTCGTCCACGGAAAAGCCCGAGATATTGCTCATCACGGGCTTGTTGAAAAATGTTTGCAATGCGTGAAGCTCGTGGGCGATCACGTGGTGCACGCCGGGGTTTTGCAGCCCGACGGCGTTTAGCATTCCGGCCTCGCATTCCGCAACCCGCGGCGTGGGATTGCCGAAACGCGGTGCAAGCGTCGTACCCTTGAAGGAGAACGTGCCCAGAATATTGATGTCGTAATAGGGGCGGAATTCCTGCCCGTAGCCGAACGTCCCGCTGGCCGGGATCACGGGGTTATCGAGGCGGATGCCCGAAAGGAGTACGCTTGTATCTACCATGGCAGTTCCTCCGTTTCGAATACCGGGCCGTCCGCGCATACGCGCTTTGCGCCGTTGTTGGTTTGGATGGTGCAGCCCATGCATGCGCCGAACCCGCAGGCCATGCGCTCTTCCAGGCTCAGCTGCCCGGAAACGCCGAGTTCCCGGCACAGCCGGAACACGGCTTTGAGCATCAGTTCCGGGCCGCAGGCGTATACGTAGTCAAACGTTCCTTTCAGGGTTTGCGCGCCTTGCGTCACGAAGCCTTTCGTGCCAAAGGAGCCGTCTGCGGTGGTCACGGTCACATCCGCGCCCAGCGCTTTAAATTCCGCCGTCAGAAAGATTTCGGCCTGCGTGTTGAAGCCAAGCGCCACGGCGGGCCGCATGCCCTGTGCAACCAGATCCTTGCAAAGCTTGTACAGCGGCGGCACGCCCACGCCGCCGCCCAGCAGGAGCGGCTTGCAGGCGTTCACCGTAAACCCGTTGCCAAGGCCGGTGAGCAGATCCACGCTGGCGCCGGGCATCATGCGGGTCATGGCGTCGGTTCCGCGGCCGACCGCTTTGTAGATAAGCGTCAGGCTTTCCTCGTCCCAGTCGCAAACCGAGATCGGGCGGCGCAGGTAAAAACCAGGCACCTGCACCTGCACAAACTGGCCGGGGCGGGTGAACCTGCTGGTATCGCCCGAAAGCTGCATACGCCAGGTGTTTTTGGCAAGCAAAGCGTTCTGGGTCAGGGTATACTGCATGTGCGGCATCCTTTCCGGGCGCGGTTACGCGGCGTCACCGAAAAGCACCGCTGCCGTCACGTTCGCTTCGCCATTCTTCG
>CAYRPW010000493.1:573-1602 GCA_964426145.1 uncultured Oscillospiraceae bacterium | reverse complement strand
GCTGGCTTCGGCGGGTGTGGACTATTACACGCTGGGCCAGATGACCGGCGAGATGATCGCGGCGATATTGGACGGGACGCCGGCGGAAGAGCTGCCGATTCAGGCGATGGAGCAGCCCATGCTGACGGTGAACTCGGATCAGCTGACGCTGTTGAGCCTCACCGTGCCGGATGATATATCCGACCGTGTGAAGCTGGTGACCACGGCGGCGGAAGAAGAGGAGTCTTAATAAAAGGAGAACGGTTGCGTGCTGGATTTTATTCTGAGCAACATAGGACAGGGTTTGATATACGCCCCGATCGTACTCGGGGTGTATATCACCTATTCCATTCTGGACTTTCCGGACCTGTCGGTGGACGGGACGTTTCCGCTGGGCGCGGCGATCACGGCCGTATGCATCGCGGGAGGCATTCACCCGATACCGGCGATGCTGCTGGCGATGATCGCGGGGGCGGCGGCGGGTTTCATCACAGGCGCGCTGCATGTGTTTTTGAAAATCACCAATCTGCTTTGCGGCATACTCGTGATGACAGCGCTGTATTCCATTAATCTGCGCATTATGGGCAAGGCGAATATTCCGCTTCTCAACAAGACGACGCTGTTCCCGTCGGATGTGGTCAACAGCACGCCAACGATGAACATGCTGTATGCGATGCTGATCGCGTTCATTATTGTAATCATTATCAAGATATTGCTCGACCTCTATATGAAAACCTATTCCGGAAAATCGCTGCTGGCGGTGGGTGCGAGCGAGCAACTTGTCAAGACGTTATCCATCAATACCGGCAGCCTGAAAATTGCCGGTTTGATGATCGCCAACAGTTTGGCCGCGCTGTCCGGCGCGCTGATGGCGCAGTACCAGCGCTTCGCGGATGTGGGCATGGGCAGCGGCACCGTCGTGGTCGGTCTCTCCGCCGTGATCATCGGCCGCGCGGTGTTTGGGCGCGTCCGGTTCATACAGGGCAGCACCTCCGTCATATTCGGCGCGGTCATCTATAAGATTGGCGTGGGCGTGGCCTTGAAGCTGGG
>CAYRPW010000493.1:0-563 GCA_964426145.1 uncultured Oscillospiraceae bacterium | reverse complement strand
TCCGGCCACCGACATGAAGCTGATCACAGCGGTGTTCTTCGTGCTGGTCATCGTGCTGCAGCGCGAAACGTGGCGCAAGAAGCTGGTTTCAATGTTCAGGAAGGGAGGCGGCGGCCGTGCTTGAGCTCACCGGTATTCACAAAACATATGACTTGAACCTCCCGACGCAGACGGACCTTTTTATCGGCCTGGATTACCACGTGGATAAAGGAGAATTTATCAGCATCGTGGGGAGTAACGGCTCCGGCAAGACGACGCTGCTCAATATCATCGCGGGTACGGTGCCATGCGACAGGGGTCACATCAATATACTCGGGCGCGACGTCACAAAGCTGCGGGAGCACCGGCGTGCGCGGTATATCGCCCGGGTGTTTCAGGACCCCAAGATGGGCACATGCCCCATTATGACGGTGGCGGAAAACCTCGCCATGGCGGCCCGCAAGGGCAAGAGCTACGGGCTGAAAATATGCCTGAAGAAAAAGGATAAGCTCCAATTCAAGGATAAGCTGAGCGTGCTCGGCATGGGGCTGGAGGACAAGACAGACGCTCTTACAGGCCAGCTT
>CAYRPW010000492.1:0-1605 GCA_964426145.1 uncultured Oscillospiraceae bacterium | reverse complement strand
ACCCATTCTACAAAAAAGGGATATACTATGTCTGATTTTTATGATGAACTTGCAGCTGGTATTTCCACTGCGAGTTATATTGAGCGTAATCCAGAACAAAAGACAAGAGTTTACTTGATTGACTTATTAGAGCATGCAGACCGGCATACTGTATCATTACCGGATTATGTTGCGGATCACTTTAAAAGGTGCTTTGATAGTGGTGAATTATCCTTTAAAGATGCAACAGATGTTATTGATAAACTTTCTGAGTATAACATCAGTAAAGGATATTCCTGGAAACATTATACCAATGAAACTGTTTACAGTAGTAATACCGAACTATTAACTGCCAAAATTAGCCGTTTAGAAAAGATTGATGAGAATGCTTATGACAAGATCATGTCTGACGATGATTTATATTTCGTTACTTTTTCTGACGATGATAAAGGAATTTACTCCTATTATAAAGATTGTCAAAAAATAATCGGGGAATATTTTTATAATGCTGCTTTAACTGAGTTGTCCAAAAAAAGTAATGAGCCGCAAATAATCAATGATCTTGTCACTCTTAAAGTTATTGATAGTTCTCGCGAACTTGGACTTACACTTTCAGAGGAACAAAAGAAAGTGATTAAAGAATCTATTGAGAAAGGGACTATGACCGGACAAGAGCATATGCAGCTCCTTGCAAAGATTTCGGAGAAACTTACCAATAAAGGTTTACGTTGGGAGACGTCCGAATCACATCAGCCAAATCAAACAATACATTACCTTGATAAGGATTCAAAAATTCAAGCATATATCCAAAAACTGACCAATTCAAACTCATCTGAAACAGTGTACGCCGTCAACCGTAAAGTGTTTGACAAGGAAAACAAACGTGAGAAATTTATTACTATGGCAACAAGTAACTCGGTTGATTCATTGAAATTAAAGGTTGCTACTTACTATACAGGGGTTGCAACCAAAGAGGTTGCCCAGGAAGCGTCAAAAGACATTATAAAAGCAACCCCAGTGAAAACAACATCGAAAGAGTGCTCTCTTTCACTTTGAAAACAGATTATTAACCAATCCATTACTTGAATAGTGGCTATTATCCAGGAGAAACCATGAAAACACTGATTATCGCTGAAAAACCCAAAGTAGCAAAAGCCATTATGGAAATGCTACAATGTAAATACAATGAAAACTTCCGCTCTTGCGGTGGAGAATACCATGAATCATCACACTATTTAATTTCATCATTCTTTGGACACCTTCTTGAACTCTATATGCCGGATGATTACGGCTTTAAAGAATGGAAAGCAGAAGATCTTCCTATTATTCCTGAAAAATTCCTTTTCAAATACAAAGGGGATTGCGCTACGCGCGGAAAACTTCTTGCTAAACTCGCTAATGAGTCTTCCCTTATTGTTGAGGCAACTGATGGTGATCGGGAAGGGGAGGGGATATTTAGATCCTGGTACGAATATGAAAAAATCACCACGCCCTTCAAGCGGATCTGGCCCAAAGCCCTTCCAGTGGATGACTTGGCTAAAGCATGGGCAACGATGGAAGACTCGTGCAAGTATGATCTGCTTGGTGAAGCACAAAAACTTCGCCAGATGGCCGACTGGCTCATTG
>CAYRPW010000491.1:0-1610 GCA_964426145.1 uncultured Oscillospiraceae bacterium | reverse complement strand
GGCAGCGTCAGCTTCTTTGTGCTTCGTAAGTAAATCGAAAAAATCATCGACGTAGGCAACCGTCACCTAGACGTGACGACTTTCCTCGATATCTGCAACATCCTGCAGGTCAATACGCCGGAAATCTCAAAATCGCTTCTGCAATACATGAGCCTCGTGGTGGACCGGGGCAACATCAACAAGCAGTACAGGGATATCCTTGCGAATACGATGCGGATGGAGAGCATACTGCGCCACATGGAGCAAGGGCTCCTGCTCACGCTGGCCAACGGTGAGATCGTGATGGCGAACGCGAAGATCGAGCAGATCACCGGCTGCAGCATAACCGCGGGGAAGACGCAATTATGCGACGTCTTTGCGGAACCCGTCGCGCGGCAATTGGCGCAGCTTCATTGCGATACACAGACGATGAACATCTGCGGAAGGGAGATCATCGTCAAGCATGACACCATTCATTTCAGCACGAATATCTATCAGAACCTGTATTTCTTCAGCGACATCACTTATCTGCACAGCTTGGAGCAGAGCGTATTCACCCGATCCAAGGAAAAGGGATTCGTCGCCAAATACACGTTCGACGATATCGTGCACCAGTCCGCCGCCATGGACGAGTGTATCCGGCGTTTCAGAATATTTTCCGAATCGGATAAAACCATCCTGATCCAGGGAGAAAGCGGCACGGGCAAGGAGCTGATCGCCCAATCCATCCACAACAGCTCGAACCGGCGCAACCGCCCCTTTGTTGCGGTCAACTGCGCCGCGCTGCCGGAAAGCCTGCTTGAGAGCGAGCTTTTCGGCTATGAGAAAGGCGCGTTCACCGGCGCGAAGCAGGGCGGAAAAATGGGCCTGTTCGAACAGGCCAACGGCGGTACGATATTCCTAGATGAAATTGGCGACGTCCCTTTCGCGCTTCAATCCCGCCTGCTGCGCGTGCTGCAGGAAAAGCAGGTGATGCGTGTCGGCGGGGATTATATCGTCAACATCGACGTGCGTGTAATCGCGGCGACCAACCAGAATCTTTTGGAGAAGCTTGAGGCGGGGACCTTCCGGCACGACCTTTATTATCGCCTCAATGTCCTTTCGGGCTGTGTCGCGCCGCTGCGAGAGCGCCGGGAAGATATCCTTCCGCTGTTCCTTCACTTTGCAAGCATGCCGAGCATCCCGCAGGACCTGGCGGCCATCCTTACGAGTTACGACTGGCCCGGCAACATCCGCGAGCTGCAAAACGCGGCCGATTATTATATGCTCATGCGCGATTTTGAGAACCCGCTCCCGGAGCACATCATGAAAAACGCGCCGCGGCGGAACACGGCGCAGTGGGATTTGGACCATGCCATCCTCTCCCTGCTGCGGGACGGACCGCTTGGCCGCGCTGCGTTGATGCAGAAGCTAAAAGCGCAAGAGCGGGATATCAGCGAATACGCCCTGAGGCGGCGATTGGAGCAGCTTGAGCAAACAGGGCTGCTGGTAAAGCAGCTTGGCTGCAACGGGACGGCAATCACCGAAAACGGCCTTCGCTCGCTGCAACAGGCCCGGGCTACGTAAGGATTTCACGCAAGACGCGGATTGCGGCCTTCCGGGTTTTTGCTGTAGTCCCTCATGAGTCTGAT
>CAYRPW010000490.1:0-1632 GCA_964426145.1 uncultured Oscillospiraceae bacterium | reverse complement strand
CATTTCCCGCGGCGAACGCGCACTGTCCTTGCTTATTCATACAGCAGCATGCTTTCCAATTCGTCTATATCCGGCTCGACGGCGTCTGGTTCCAGCCCGCCGATATAGCGGCAGGCGTCGTAGAGCGCCGGGGCGTAATGCCCATAAGTTACGGCGACGTGATGGATATACGGGCCGTAGATGATCCTTCTTTCCCAGAGCGGCCAGCAGTCAAACTCCGCCCACAGGTAGGTGCCGGCATTCGCCGGGCCATCCGTCGTGCGTGCATGCCCCATCAGCAGGCGGTAACGTCCTGCCATGCCATCCAGCCTTGCGATGGTTAAATCTCCATCTTTTGCCTTCCATCTCCCCGCGACGTCATACGGATTCTCACACTGCGGGCCGATAACGTTCTCCCCCGCCGAAACAGAGGGCGGAAAATTGCCGCAATGCCACAGCAGCTCCGCATTCGGATTGCCAGGGTGACGTGTCGTGAGATCTGCGAGGAAAGCCTGCTCCCTGCCGAGCGCAGCCGCGCGCAGCATCAGTACCGAAACCGCGCCCAGCACATCCGTCTCGCACGCGACCGGCAGCCCTTCGTCCGTCAACAGTCCGTTCACAAAGCAGGGGAAGATGCCGAGCGCTATCTGCATTGCCTCCCAGCATTGGATCGCCACTGCAGAGAGCTCCTTATCCTGCGCCCAGCGCGCGATCGCGACCTTGAGCGCAGCCGCTGTTTCGATGCTGCCCGCGTTGACGCAGCGGTCGGTGTACCGCGAACGAATCAAATCGAGCGTCGCCCGGTATTCCGACCCGTTTTCGTGCAAAATATCATTCGTCCATTTTTCGATGAACGTCATGGATATCGGGCATATCTCCATCCCGAACTTTTCCAGCAGCTCGCTCTCATTCACCATCACAGAGAGAAACTTTTCAGGCCGGGTGTCGATCTGCCCGATGCGAACCCCGCACAGCGCCCTGACCACAGCCACCGTACGGATAAAATTGTCGAAACCGCGCGCAAACGTCGCGCTGGTCACGTCGCTATTGGTAATGTAGGAAAACGGCACGCCGTAGCGCTGCAGGCACTTGGACGTAGCGAACAATCCGCACTGGCTGTCCCTCTGCCGGAATCCTCCCGGCCCCGCCGCCTCGTCCCGCGGGCCCCAGAGCAGAAAAGGCTTGCCGACGATTGCACCCACCTTGGCCACCGCATCCTCGGTGCCGAAATTGCAGTGCGGTGCGAACACGGCGTCCACCTTTTCCCGCTGGAAGATTTCCGCCGCGCGTTTCGCATCCGCCGCATCGAAGATAAGCCCTTCGGCGTTGAGCTCGTTGATCGTGACGATCTCCACGGGAAACTTGCTGATCTCGGCAAGTATGGCCTTCATGTACTCCCCGGCCACAACGGGGTCGAATACATGGCGGCGCGTGGGTAGAAATCCGAGTCTGATGCGGTATCCGTTTTCCATTTGGCTTGCACCTTTCCGCTTAATCGACGCACGTTCAGTATGCCGTCAAAGACGTCGTACGCAGCTTCGAGGAGCTGCATCGTTTATCGTTTTGTGCTGATCCTCGGTGATCTTCGGAAAATGAAGCATATCAAAGCGGGAGTAGTCGTCGAGCGGCGCTTCCCATGCATAGGACCCGGCG
>CAYRPW010000489.1:328-1647 GCA_964426145.1 uncultured Oscillospiraceae bacterium | reverse complement strand
CCCGCGTATTGAGCTGGAAGCGGTATCGTTTTTAACGCATAAGCAGGTGGACGGTCTGATTAACATGCCCACGGACCCGACCGGCGCGCATTTGAAACCCGCGCTGGACGCTGGGATTTCCGTCGTGCTGGTGGATCGGATGATTAAAAGCCTGCAGGGCAGGGTAAGCGCCGTAGTGGTGGATAATGTGGACGCCGCGGAAAAGGGCACCCGATACCTGACGGAGCTGGGACATGCGGACATCGGCCTGATCCTTGGAAACGAGGGGATTTATACCTCCCAGATGCGACGCGAAGGGTACCTGAACATCTGCGGGGAAAAGGGGATCCGCCCCCGGGCGGAGCTGATACGCTACAGCGATTATACCATGGAGGGCGGTTACCAGCAGATGAAGGCGCTGCTTGCGCTTCCGAATAAGCCGACCGCCGTGTTTGTAACGAATTATGAAATGACCCTCGGGGCGATTCTGGCCCTGAACGAGGATGGGGTGAACGTGCCGGACGACCTGTCGCTGCTGGGTTTTGACAAGCTGGACCAGTTCGGGGTGCTTTACCCGGAGCTGACGCTGGTGAAGCAGCCGCAAAACGCCATCGGCGAGTGCGCGGCCAACCAGATGCTGGCCCTTCTGGGGCGCGGCGACGCGGCGCCGGTCCATCAGGTGATTACGCTGTCCACGCAGCTGTTTGAGGCGAAAAGCGTGCGCCGCCTCAATACGGAAAAAGCGTAAACGCGCGCCGCCGGAGGAGCTTGACAGGGCGCATTGGACGCGACAGTCGGGTCAGCCCGTTTCCCCGAGCAGCGCGCGCCGGTATGCGCCGGGCGTGACCTCTTTATACTTTTTAAAACAGCGGATAAAATAGTTCACGTCCACATAGCCAACGTCCAGCGCCACGTCGGTGACGCCGTGTTCCGTGGCGGCGAAGGAATAGCAGGCCATTTCCACCCGGTAATACCGCAGATATTCCAGCGGGGTAAAATGCGTCGCCTCCCGGAAGAACCGGCAGAAATAGCGGGGCGTCATCCCGGCGGTTTCGGCCAGCCGCGTTAGCGTCAGCGGCTCCGCATATTCGCTCTCGATCAGCTCAAACACCTTTTTAAGCTTTCGCTGCCTGCGGTTCTCCGCAGCGGCGGGGGCCGGGTGCTCGGTATACGCACCCGAGGCCAGCGCCTGCCCCAGAAACTGGTATAAACATCCAAGCGTAATCAGGGTTTCGCCCGGACAATGCCCGCGCAGGGCGGTAAACATCGGCAGGATGGAATGGAGCGTTACGGGACTGCCGCCCGGCAGGCAGGCGCTCAGCGTAAGGCGACCGTCCAGA
>CAYRPW010000489.1:0-318 GCA_964426145.1 uncultured Oscillospiraceae bacterium | reverse complement strand
CACGCACTCGTACACACAGTGATCCGGCTGACCCCCGTGCAGCTGCCCGGAGGCGACGAACGCCACGTCGTCCGCGCCGAGCAGGTAGTTATCTTCTCCGATGGACAGGCGCAGCGTGCCGCTTACAACATGCAGGATTTCCACCTCGTCATGCCAGTGATAGGGCATCTGGTAACGGCTGTGATGCTCGTCGATATAATGATAATCCAGCGGGAATTCCGGCGAGCCGCGCCGGATGCTTTCGTGATAGCGAAGGGCGTGCATGAACCGTTGCCGCCTCCTGATGAAAAAAGTGAATATTATGCTACTGAATCGGAT
>CAYRPW010000488.1:0-1648 GCA_964426145.1 uncultured Oscillospiraceae bacterium | reverse complement strand
AACCTGTATTTCGCCATCATCGGAGCATTTGGGGACGCGGATGCGCAGCGGCTTCCCGGCGACGACGCAGTGCTTTCCGCGGCGCTGGAGGGGATTGCATCGCTCAACAAAACCTATGCCGGCGGTGGAGAGATCTTCTATTTCTTTCACCGAAAACGGCAATACAATCCGAGCAATCAGGTTTGGATCGGTTGGGAACGAAAACGCGGGGCGATTATGGAGTTCAACGACCTCATGCAGGGCGCGTCCGATACGAGCTTTATCTGCGCCTCTTCCGGTACGCCGCCGTTTGGCAAAATTCGTTATGTCATTACGCTGGACAGCGAAACGGTACTGCCAATCGGCATGGCAAAGCGTCTGGTCGGAACGATGGCACACCCGCTGAACCGGCCATACATCGATGAGAGTCGTTGCGTGGTGACGCGCGGGTACGGACTGATTCAGCCGCATATCGAAATAGAAAGCGCAGGGGGCACGCTGTTTTCCCGCATCTTTACCAACCAGGAGGGAATCGACCCGTATTCCGGCGCACTATCGGACGTCTATCAGGATCTGTTTGGCGAAGGAATCTTTACGGGGAAAGGCATTTACGACCTGAACGCATTCCAAACGGTGCTGAAGGGAACCATTCCCGAGAATACGGTGTTGAGTCACGATTTACTGGAAGGGTCCTATCTTCGGACGGGGCTTGCCACGGACTTGACGATGGTGGACGGGTATCCCCCGCAGTACCATTCCTATGCGGCGCGGCAGCGGCGATGGATTCGCGGCGATTGGCAGCTGCTTTCCTATCTGTTGCCGCATCTGCGAGATGGAGAGGCGGGCAGGATCAAAAACCCGCTTTCTTCGATATCGAAATGGAAGATCTACGATAATCTTCGGCGCAGCCTGATCGCGCCGTCTTTGATGATTCTAACGCTGTTGGCGGTTTCTGTTTTTCCGGGCAATATCGCAATCTGGCTTGGCATGGTGCTCTTTGCCATTCTTCTGCCGTTTATTGGAACGATTCTCAGCAGTTTACTATCCTTCTTTGGCAAAACCACGCGGACAAAGCGCTATGTGCCGATACTCGATTCGCTCAAATCCGCGCTGATGCAGGGGCTGCTGGATATCGCATTTCTGCCGTATGCGGCATGGCTGAGCGTCAGCGCAATCTTACTGACGCTGACGCGGGTCTGGATTACGAAAAAAAACCTTCTGGAGTGGGTCACCTCCGCAGACTCGGAAGCCAGAAGCATCACAACGATTGGTGGATACTTCATCTGGATGCAGGCAGCGCTCTGGCAGACAATCGCAATCCTAATGCTTGCGGTGCTTCGTTTGCGCAGCGCATGGGCGCTGCTGCTGCTACCCATTGCTTTGCTCTGGCTGTTCTCGCCCATGATTGCGTATGCAATTGGGAAAGTCAAACAGAACACGGATGAAGTGAGCGAAGCAGAACGCGCGGATTTGCGAAAAATCGCCAGAAAGACATGGCGATATTTTGAAGAATTCGCAGGGAAAGAGACGCATGACCTTGCACCGGATAACTATCAGGCTGAGCCGTATCGGGGCGTTGCCATGCGTACGTCGCCAACCAACATCGGTTTTGGGTTGCTCGCGACGCTGAGCGCGCGGGACTTTGGTTTTATCGGAACCATCGAGATGT
>CAYRPW010000487.1:0-1660 GCA_964426145.1 uncultured Oscillospiraceae bacterium | reverse complement strand
TCACCGTCCGGATCACCGTGGGCACGTCCTCCGGGTCGCCCGGGCCGTTGGAGAGAAACAATCCGTCGGGCTTGTAGCGCAGGATTTCTTCCGCCGTGGCGTCGTACGGCACCACAACGGCGCTGCAGCCGCGCTTGTTCAGCTCGCGTAGGATGTTTAGTTTCATCCCGCAGTCCACGCACACCACGGTGAAGCGCGGGGTTTGCGCGTCGGCGCGCCACGGGGTTTTGCCGGACACGCGGGATACCGTATCGCGCGGCAATTGGTAGGCCCGGATCTGCGCAAGCGCATCCGCGGTTGGAAGCTCCGGCGCGCACAGCATCGCGCGCTGGCTGCCTTCGTTTCGGATCATGCGGGTGATGCGGCGGGTATCCACGCCCTGAATGCCGGGGATGCCGTTGTCCTCCAGAAGCTTGCTTAACGTCTGCGTGGCGCGGAAGTTGGAGGGCAGATCGTTATACTCGCGCACCACCATCGCGCCCATGGTGGGCACGCGGGTTTCGTGGTCGTCGTCGCAGATGCCGTAATTACCGATCAGGGGATAGGTCATCACCACCATCTGCTCGGTGTAGCTGGGATCGGTGACGATCTCCTGATACCCGACCATGGAGGTGTTGAAGACCATTTCGCAGAGGATGTCGCGCACCGCGCCAAAGGATGTGCCCAGAAATTCCGTGCCGTTTTCCATCACCAGCTTGCGCGCTATGCCTGCCATACGGTTTCACCCCCCACAATCGTCAGGATACAGTCCCCGGTCACCCGCATGCCGTCAAACGGCGTGGCATGGCCCTTGGAGAGGAATTGCCCGGATCGGATGACCCATTCCGTTTCCAGGTCGAGCACCGCCAGATCGGCGGGCTGCCCTTCCAAAATCTCCGGCGCGGGCAGGCCGAAGCGCTTGCGTGGATTATCGATCATCAGGCGCAGAAGCGTTTGAAGCGGCAGGAGTTTCGGCTTCACCAGTCCGGTATGCAACGCCGCGAAGGCGAATTCCAGCCCGACGACGCCGTTTGCGCTGTTGATAAGCCCGCCCGCCTTTTCCGCCTCGGTATGGGGGGCGTGATCGGTGGCGATCATGTCGATCGTGCCGTCCAGCAACCCTTCGATCAGCGCGTCCCGGTCGGCTGCGGAGCGGATGGGCGGGTTCATCTTAAAACACCCGTCGTCCAGCAAGTCCCCGTCGGTCAGCAGCAGGTAATGCGGCGCGGTTTCGCAGGTCACGTCCACCCCTTCGGCTTTTGCTTTTCGGATCAGCGCGACGCTTTCTTTGGCGGATACGTGGCACATGTGGTATTTGCAGCCCGTTTCCTTCGCAAGCCGCAAATCGCGTTCCAACTGCCGCCACTCGCTTTCGGAGGAAATGCCCTTGTACCCGTTTTTCCGCGCGTACTCCCCGTCGTGGATACAGCCGCCGCTGAGCAGATCGTCCTGCTCGCAATGGGCGGCAATCAGGCTTTTTACAGCCCGGACCCGTTCCATGGCGGCGCGCATCATGCTTTCGCTCTGCACGCCGCGCCCGTCGTCCGTAAAGCCCGCCACATGGGGGGCAAGTGCGTCGAAATCCACCAATTCCCTGCCCTGCTGGCCTTTGGTGATGCAGGCGTAGGGTTTGACGCGCACACGCGCGTCGCGGTTGATGATCGCCGTTTCTTCCCGCAGG
>CAYRPW010000486.1:0-1667 GCA_964426145.1 uncultured Oscillospiraceae bacterium | reverse complement strand
CCTTACTACCGGTTCGAGCGACGCCGAAGCGGTATTGGCCGGTACGACCAGCACCGAAACGGTATCGGCCGCATTCTTGTTTTTTCGCTTTCCAAACATGTGCATCCTCCCTTTCAGCGAACGCGCGGGCTGCGTTTTTTAGGCAGCCTGAGTTCACGTTTGCCCACGGCCAGCTCCAGTGCGCCCGCGATGCGCTGGCGCGTCTCGCCGGGATAGATCACTTCATCCACGTAGCCTTCTTCTGCAACCTTAAAGGGCGAAGCGGCATCCGCAGCCTTGTCCGCGTCCATAATGATCCCGGATGCTTCCGCCGACAGGCACGAAACCTCGGCCTGCGGCCAAGCATACACCATGTCCGCGCCCAGCGCCCGGGACGCCATTGCGACGTATCCGCTGCCAATCGCCTTGCCGGTGATCACCGTGACGAGTGGGATTGTGGCTTCGGCATACGCGCCGATCAGTGCGCCGCCTGCGCGAATGATGCCTTCCTGACGCTCTTTGAGCTCCAAGCCGGGCGTATCGACAAAGGTGACTACCGGCAGGCCGAACGCATCGCAGAAGCCTATGAAACCCGCAGCCTTGGCGCAGGCATCCTCGGTAAGAGCTGCCTGTGCTGCAACGACACCCACGCTACGGCCATTGATCCGCGCAAAGCTGGTCATCATATCGACAGCGTATCCAGGCCGAATTTCCAATAATACGCCGTTGTCCATTACAGCAGCGGTCATCAGCTTCATATCATATTCATTCGTATAATTCTCAATCATCCGGTTGAGATCGTCTGTGCAGTTCTCATAAGGCGCGTCGACAAGATTGTTGTCCGGCAGATAGGACAGCAGCTTTCGCGCGCAGTCAAGCGCTTCGTCTTCTGAGGCACATTCAAAATGCGCGATGCCCTGTGCGGCCAGCGTATCGGCACCGCCGATTTTTTCCGTGTGCGGTTCCACGCCTTCCCTGTTGAAAGCGCCGGGTGCTGCGGTGAATATGCCTCCTATACCCTTGGTCATGATCACAAAGTCGCTCAGCGGCGCAAAAAACGCCGCGGTTCCCGCGCACTGCCCGCATACGATGCTGATGATCGGCACCACGCCGGAGAGCCGGGCCATTTTCGCAAACACACTGCCGAATCCGTTCATAGCGGCAATGCCTTCGCCGATCCTTGCACCCAACGAATCGAGCAGCATCAACAGCGGAAGTCCGGTTTTCCCGGCGAGTTCAATCACTTTGCACATCTTAGCCGCATGCATCGCGCTCATCGCGCCACCTAAAACAGCGTATTCCTGCGCCACGACATACACGCCCCGGCCTTCGATTGTACCGTATCCCGTTACGACGCCTTCGCCGGGGGCGCTGAGCGTCGAGCTGGTTTGCTGCATGAAAGCGTCGGTTTCCACGTAGCTTTGCTCATCCAGCAGCTTTGCGATGCGCTCTCGCGCGGAGGATTTAGACTGCGCATTTCCCGCCTTTTGCTGGCTGTTGTCCGCCTTAGCCAGTTCTCTTTTTCTGGCCAAAGCGTCAAAGCCTTTTTGTTCGCCCATGGTGGTTACCTCCATTCAAAATGAAAAAGCAAATTTCCCTAAAAAATTATCCCATCCTACCCCAATTTCTTTATTCTACATAAATAACCTTTTTCCTTTATACGCAAATAAGATTTAATAAAAAAAGCG
>CAYRPW010000485.1:0-1668 GCA_964426145.1 uncultured Oscillospiraceae bacterium | reverse complement strand
AGGTCAATCTGGCTGCTTTCCGCCAGCTCTTCCAGCGCGCCCTGTTTTTTGAGCATGTCGATCACGCTGTCGCCCGCGCGGGTGCGGGTACGCAGGTCTTCCACGGAGAGGAAGGGCCGGAACGCCGGCGGATTATCCGCGGCGGGCGCGGGCTGCGAAGCGGCGCCGGAAAGCGGTTCGGCAGGCGCGGTTTGCGAAGACGGGCCGTTTTGCGGGGCGGCCGAAACAGGCATAGCGTTTGAAAGCGGCTGGGCGGGCAGAACCGCGCGCTCGGCCACGATAGCGTCGGCGATGGCTTCGGGAAAGCCGTTGATGGACAAAAACGGGCAGCGCAGGCCGTTTCCTTCGATGAGGAAATTCTTCTTATCACTTTTGTACAGGTGCACGGGCAGCAGCGTGAAGCCGCGCAGGTTCATTTCCAAAATCATGTGCAGGGCATTCTTCTCGCGCTCTTCGGTGGGGTTCATGCGGTCCTCCCGCTCGAGGATGGCCTTCACGCGCTCGCGCACGGTTTGCATGGATACGAGCATCGTGCCGGCGTCAAACCCGTTGGCGCGCACGGAAAAGTAAGCGGCGTAATAGGAAAGCGGTTCGTGCACCTTGTACCACGCCACGCGCAGCGCCATGATGACGTACGCGGCGGCGTGGCTGCGCGGGAACATGTACTGGATTTTCTGGCAGCTGTCGATCGCCCACTTGGGCACGGCGTGCGCCTGCATAGCCTGCTCCATTTCGGGTTTCAGGCCCCTGCCCTTGCGCACGGATTCCATGATGTCGAAGCTCATCTTAAAATCGACGCCCTTGGAGATGAGGAAGTTCATAATATCGTCGCGGGTGCAGAAGCACTGTTTGAGCGTGGCGGTGCCGGATTTGATCAGCTCCTGCGCGTTGCCAAGCCACACGTCCGTGCCGTGGCTCAGGCCCGAAATGCGCAGGAGTTCCTCCATGGTTTTGGGCATCGTGTCCTTGAGCATGCCCTGCACAAACCCGGTGCCGAACTCCGGAATGCCCAGCGTGCCCGTGGGGCAGAGCAGCGCCTCCGCCTTGATGCCCAGGGTTTCGGTGCCCAGGAACAAGCCCATCACGCCCTCGTCGCGCAGCGGCAGGTTCAGGCAGGGGATGCCCGTGATCTCCTCCAGGTAGTGCAGCATCGTGGGATCGACATGGCCCAGGCAGTCGAGCTTCACCAGGATGTCGTGCATGGAGGAAAAATCGTAATGCGTGGTCAGCACGCCGCCGTCCTCATCGTCCGCGGGGTGCTGGATGGGCGTGAACTGGCTGATATGGTATTCCTTGGGCAGCACCACGATGCCGCCGGGATGCTGGCCGGTGGTGCGCTTCACGCCCTTGCAGCCTTCCGCAAGCCGTTCCTTGTGCGCGCGCCCGGCGCGGATGCCGCGCTCCTCCAGGTATTTGGCGGCGAAGCCGAAGGCGGTTTTTTCCGCAAGGCCGCTGATGGTGCCGGCGCGAAACACAAAGCCCTTGCCGAACAGCTCTTCCACGTAGGCGTGCGCGCGGGCCTGGTAATCGCCGGAAAAGTTCAAATCGATATCGGGAACCTTGTCGCCCTTGAAACCGAGAAACACCTCGAAGGGGATGTCAAAACCGTCTTTCAGCATGGGGCTGCCGCAGTGCTCGCAAACGGCGTCGGGCAGGTCCACGCCTACG
>CAYRPW010000484.1:0-1682 GCA_964426145.1 uncultured Oscillospiraceae bacterium | reverse complement strand
TGCTGGGCCGCTTGGGATCGACCTCGCCGACCGCCTGGGCGTAGAGGCGGTCGAGATTGTTTTCATGCTGCGCCTGCTCCTGGGACAAGAGTTCGGCGTCGTTCCAAAGGCGGAGCTTGCCGTAGAGCTTCGCCGCCTTGCCCAGCACGTACGCAAGCGTGCCGTTGTCCTTCATCTTTTTCAGCGCATGCGTGGCGCGGATGGAGGTTTCCACCGTGCGCTGGGTCAGGTTGGGCCAGATGGCGGCGATCCCCGCGAAATCGAGCATGGTGAAGGGCAGGTAAAGGTGGCGCGCCGCGCCGTAGCCAAAGCGGCGGGCGATGGCCTTGTCGTAGGCGGCTTCCAGTTTCCAGTGCTCGGCCACGTTGGCGCAGTGGCTGCCGATGTAGCCGTGGCAGGCGCTGTCCAGAAAATAGTGGCACATAACGCCCAGCACATAGGCAAACGAGGACGCCTTCCTGGGTTTTTCGGCGAAGAAGGGCAAAAACATCTGGTTGCCGGAGTAGGTGTGGGATTTGATGCCGTACCGCAGGAGCAGCGGATTTCTGAAGATCTGGTATGTAAAGAAGATATCCGGGCCCTGCAGGCCGATGTCGAACTCGTTTTTATACACGGTCACAAGTTGCCGCAAGGTGAGGTTGAGGTGCTTTACGATATCCTGCCCGAATTGGTAATGCGTCATACAGCTGGGCATCGTGTAACCGTCCTTTCGCGGAGCCTATACGGCCTGCAAAACCGGCAGTGCGGATGAATACTTGACAAGCAGATCGTCAAAAATGCGGTTCCAGCCGCGCCCGCCCGCCGTTCGCAGCCCGCCTGCGCGAAGCCGCTCGCGCAGGCTTGGGTCCATCATGGCAATCATCGCCTGCGTGAGCGCGGCCGCGCTGCCCGGCGCGCACACATAGGCGTTTTCGCCGTTGATTGTGAAGTCTTTCAATCCGCCCGCGTCCACACAGATACCCGGCGTTCCGCTGGCCATTGCTTCCAGCATGACGTTGCCGAAGGTTTCGTTCGCGGAGGGAAACACAAACACATCACAACTGGCATATACTTCCGCCAGCGCCTGCCCGCGCAGCGCGCCGGTGAACACCGCGTTTTCCATCTGCAACCCTTGCAATACCGCAAGACCGGGTCCGTCTCCCGTGAACACGAACCGCGCGCGGCTGCCGTGCAGGCGGTTGAACTGCCGGATGCTTTCCGCATATACGCCGATTCCCTTTTCGGCGGAAATACGCCCGACGTACAGGTACAACAGCTTTCCCTCGCCGCCCAGCGCTTGCCTTACGGCCCCGGAGGCGAACCGGGGGGAGAAGCGGGTACCGTCAATCCCGCGGGACCAGACCGCGAGGTTTTTGATGCCGCGGAAGAGAAGCTCCCGGCGCGTGTTTTCGGATGGGCACAGGGTCAGCCTGGCGAAGGAGTGAAACCAGCGCATGTACTGCCACAGGGGTTCTTCAAGAAATTTCAGCCCGTATTGATCGAGATACCGGTCGAAATTCGTATGATAGCTCATCACGATCGGAAGCCCTAGCTGGCGCGCGGCCTTCAGCCCTGCCAGCCCCATGCCGAATTCGGTGGCGATATGCACGACGTCCGGCCGGAAAGCAAGAAGCTGCCTGCGCACGGTGGCCGCGGCAGGCAGCGAAAGCCGTACCTGCGGGTACGGCGCAAACGGTACGGAG
>CAYRPW010000483.1:0-1690 GCA_964426145.1 uncultured Oscillospiraceae bacterium | reverse complement strand
CAGCCGTATTCGCGCGTCAGCGTTTCGATGGCTTCTTTTTTGGAATAGGGGATATGGTTTAGCAGGTTCACCTGTTCGATGGCGTTGAACTTCCAGCGCGCCTGCAAAAGCGAGAGCGTCTGGTATTTTCGGAGGCTTTTGCCGCGCCCCCACTTGCGGTACACGCTGCGCAGGTGCCAGGAATCCATGCAGCTCAGCTGCGTGGAAAACGGCGAGGAAGCGCCTTCGGTGGCGATGTTGGTGCCGTTCAACACGTAGCGCACGCCGTATTGTTTGGAAAAACGGTACACCGCGGCCACCAGCAGGTGGTCCTGCGGCACGTCGAGGTTGGAAAGCCCTGAAAACAGGTACGCCCGCTGCAGTTCCTTCATGGTCGGCCAATCCTGCACGATGGTGTGCAGTTCCAGCCCAAGCGCGCCGCATAAACGCTCGATGTTGCGCACGGCTATTTCGGAATTCCAGCCGGTATCCACGTGCACGGCAAGCATCCGCAGCCCGAGCTTGTGGGCGGTGTATGCCAGATAGGCGCTGTCCACGCCGCCGGAGATGCCCACGATGCAGTCAAACTCCCTGCCCTTGCCCGCGTCCTTCATCCGCCGCACCAGGGCGGCAAGCTCTTCCTCGCTCTTGCCGGGGCGGTAGCCGCGCAGGGCTTTCTGCTCGTCATAACGGCGGCAGCAGCTGCATACGCCCTCCTTGTCGAACGTTAGCCCGGGATCGCTCGTATCCATCACGCAGCGTGTGCAGATGTCAGGCATCGCGGTATACCCCCATGTCGTAAAGCTCCTGTTCCGGCGGTACGTGGATGAGCACGGCCCTGCGCGGCCCGTAGAACACGTACATGCTGCCCGCCGCGGCCGCGTGCGCGCCCGCGCCGAGGGCGGCCTGCATATCCGGCGCGCCGCCCGCGCCGCCGCAGGCGATCAGCGGAATGCCCACAGCCTGGGAGACCGTCTGGATTAACTTCAGATCGTAGCCCAGCATGCTGCCGTCCCGGTCGATGCTGTTGAGCAAAATCTCACCCGCGCCAAGCGCTTGCGCGCGCAGGGCAAGCTCCGTTGGCGTGCCCTCGATGGGCTCCGTGCCGTCGCCGGTAAAACAGCGGTATCGGCGCAGCAGATCCTGTTTCACGTCGATGGACGCGATCACGCTCTGCGCGCCGAAGGTTTCGGAAATCTGCGAAAGCAAAGCGGGGTTCCGCTGCCAGGCGGTGTTTACAATCACCTTTTCAAACCCGATGTGGAACAGCTTGCGCGCCTGCTCCAGCGTGGTGATGCCGCCGCCGTAGCTCAGCGGCATGAAGGCTTCCGTCGCGATTTCGGACAGCAGCTCAAAATCCGGCCCCGCGCCGTTTTTACTGGCTTCGATATCCTGGATGCAAAGCTCGTCCACGCACTTTTCGCTGAAAATCTTCACGGCGTTGATCGGATCGCCCAGATAGGTGGGGTCCTTGAATTTTCTGGTTTTCACGAGATTGCCCTGCGATAGAAGCAGGCAGGGAATCAGCCGCGGGCGCGTGTACATCTCAGCAGTCCTCCGCGAAGTTTTTCATCAGCGCCATGCCGAAGCGATGGCTTTTCTCGGGGTGAAACTGCGTGCCCCATACGTTACCCCGGCGCACCGCCGCGGCAAACGGAACCCCGTAGTCGCAGAGCATCAGCGCGTCGTTTACTTCGTCGCACCGGGCGTA
>CAYRPW010000482.1:0-1695 GCA_964426145.1 uncultured Oscillospiraceae bacterium | reverse complement strand
AACCGGCGTGCTGGTGCTGACGATGGGGATTGACACGCAGGACAACCGCCTGGAATACGAGGTGGTGGGCTGGAACCGCGAGGCCGAAAGCTGGGGGATCAGCCGCGGGGTGATTCCCGGACGCGCGGACAGCCCCGGCGTGTGGGAAGAAGTGGACGCACTTTTAGACCGCGAGTGGAAGATGGCAAACGGCGGCGCGATGCGCGTGCTCACGGCGTTCATTGACAGCGGCGGCCATTTTACTGAGGATATTTACAAGGCGTGCGCCAAGCGTACGCACAAGCGCGTATGGCCGATCAAGGGCGAGGGCGGCGAGGGCAAGCCCTATGTACGCATGATGAAGGAAAGCGGCAAGGGCGGCGGCGTGCGGTTTATAATCGCCGTGGACAGCGGCAAGGAAGCCGTGCTGCATGCGACGACCATTGAGCAGCCGGGGCCGCGGTACATGCACTTTCCCATTGATAGCCGGAAGGGGTACGACCTGGACTATTTCCGGGGGCTGATCTCGGAAAAACTGGTGATCCACCGCAAGGGCGGCAAGGGCGTGCAGGTGTGGGAAAAGACTTACGAACGCAACGAACCGCTGGACTGCCGCAACTACGCCTACGCCGCGTACAAGTATTTCAACTGGAACTTTGACAAGCTGGAAACCGCGCTCAGCGGGAAAAGCGAGGCAAGGCCGATGACCAAAGCGCAGGCGGAGCGGCAGAAGCCGAAGGTTGTGATTTCCAGCGGCATCAAACTGTAAGGAGGAACGCGACGATGGCTATACAAACCGCCTATACAAAGGATGAAGCGCAGGAAGCGCTCGCGCTATGGAAAGATTGCGAGAAGCAGCTTGCGCGCGGGCAGGCACAGTCATACCGCATTGGAACGCGCGAGTTTACTTCGGTGGACGTGGACGAAATCCGCAAAAACATCACGCGGTTTACCAACATCGTGGAAGCGTTGAGCGGCAAGGTGCGTACCAAAATGGTGACGCGCGTTGTGCCGCGCGACCTGTGAGGGTTGAAGCATGAAAAAGATGGAACCCACGGCGCTTGAAAGAGCGCTGTTTTTCGTTGCACCCAAGGCGGGTGAAAAAGCCTACCGGGCGCGCACGCGGCGGGAACAGGAGCTTACCGCACCCGAAGGGCCGAAGATGCAGGCGAGCGGCTACGGCAACCACGGCGCGAGCCGGACGCTGAACAGCATGGTGGGCTGGCTGGTGGGCGGCGGCAGCGCGCGGGAGGACATTGACGAACACAGCGGGCTGCTGCGCAAGCGTGCAAGAGACCTGTACACGGGCGGCGGGCTGGCGCGCGGCGGCATGAACGCGCTGCGCACGAACGTGGTCGGCATCGGGGTACAGCCCAAGCCCAAGATTGACGGCGAGCTTCTGCATATGAGCGACGAAGCCTGCGCCGTGTGGGAGCGGAATACGCTGCGGGAGTTCAGGCTGTTTGCCGAAAACAACATGTGCGACGCGGAGCGGCAGAAGAACTTCTACGCGCTGCAAAAGCTGGCGTTCCTTTCGATGCTGATGAGCGGTGACGTGTTTGCGGTATTCGGCATGAAGGAAAACAAGCGCACGCCGTACCAGACGACGATCCGGCTGTTGGAAGCCGACCGCATTTGCACGCCGGGCGCGTGGGGCGGAGAAACCGAAGTGCAGGAGCTGCCCGGCGGCGGGATGATTGTGGATGGCGTGGAGAT
>CAYRPW010000481.1:0-1706 GCA_964426145.1 uncultured Oscillospiraceae bacterium | reverse complement strand
ACCACAGGTTCGATGGAAAGCTGTTCGAAGCCTTCGTCCGCGAGGTGGAGCACGTCGTTGGCAAAATCCAGATTGAACCGCGTATAGGTGCCGCGGATATAGTACTGCTGCTGGTTGCGGCTCTGTACCAGTTTTTTGGCATGATCCAAAATCAGCGCGTAACTGCCTTTGCCGTTGATCGTCGGCCGCATCCGGTCGTGCACTTCCGGCCTGCCGTCGATAGAGATCACAACGTTATCCATTTCGCGGTTCAGAAATTCGATGATCTCGTCGTTCAGGTTCACGCCGTTGGTGGTGGTGGTGAACTTGAACCGCTTGTGGTGAATCGTTTCCAGTTCGCGCCCGTAGGCGACGATTTCGCGGATGGCGGGAAAGTTGAGCAGCGGTTCGCCGCCGAAGAAATCCACTTCGAGATTGTAGCGGCTGCCGCTCTTTTTCACCAGCCAGTCGAGCGCCTTTTTGCCCGTTTCCGGCGGCAGCAGCGCGCGGTTGCGGGAGTGGTATTCCCCCGCGTCCGCAAAGCAATACCGGCAGCGGAGGTTACAGTCGTGCGCCGCATGAATGCACATTGCCTTCACGACCCCGGTTGGGTTTACGGCGAACTCCGGCTCTTCCGCGGTTGTGAACAGATAACCGCGCTCGATCATTTCACGCAGTTCCGACAGCGTTTCCTCCGCTTCGGCCTGCGGATAGGTTTGGGCAAGCGCGGCCAGAATTTCGCCATCGGCGGCCTCAGGCTTTGCAACCAGAATGGAGAGCGCGTCGAAGGCGATCGCATCCAGCGCGTATACGCCCCCGCTGTTCACATCCAGCGCGACGGCCTGGCCCAATGCTTTGAACAGATGTACCAATTGATCCTCCTGCGTTAAAAAACCGCGGCGAAAAACGCGCCGCGGTTTTACAATCATGGTGTACGTGTTCGGATTACCGGCTGGCCTCGCGATTGGTTTTCCCATCGCGCCCCGCGAGCACCGCCTGTTCCTTCTGCGCGCAGCTCTGGTTGGCTACGGTACAGCTGGTTTTGCACGCGCTTTGGCAAGAGCTCTGGCATTCGCCGCAGCCGCCGTTTTGAAGCGTTTTCTGCAAACAGGGCTGTGCGATGGGCTGAAAGTGTTTCATTGGATGTTGCCTCCCCTGCGAATTCGGTAGGGCTGATTTTCTAGTTGAGCACTTCGGTATCGTTTTCAATCGGTACGTCTTCCACTTGCCGGATTGCCCAACGGGCCATCATCAGCTTCACGTTATCACGGCCGACAGTCAGTTCGATGGTCTGATCCTTGATGTCGGTGATGGTGCCGAAAATACCGCCGATGGTGGAAATCCGGTCGCCGACTTTCAGCGCCGCGAGCATGGACTTGACCTTTTTATCCTTTTTCCGCTGCGGACGGATCAGGAGGAAATAGAACACCGCGAACATCAGCACCATGGGCAGCAGAAGGCCCAGAATGCTTCCGCTTGCAGATACGTCCTCAGTTCCGGTTACGGCGGCATCAAGCCCCATCAGAAGTTGCGTTATACTCATCATCGTTTTAGGTGGCTCCTTTCAAGATTACCTCTTATATCAAGTACAAATTATAACAAAACGGCGGACAAATAGCAAGCACAACCCTGCGTGCCGAAATGTTTTACGTTTTGCAAACCGCACAAAAGCGGCAGGCCCGTTGGGGACCCGCCGCTTTTGTGCACCAGCCTTGCAAGGGCCAGCC
>CAYRPW010000480.1:0-1708 GCA_964426145.1 uncultured Oscillospiraceae bacterium | reverse complement strand
ATCTGTCGGCAAAAAACGGCGCGGTGCTGTTCGGCGGCAGCGCCGCCGTGCGGATTGACGGCGTGATCTATGTGTGAGCTGCGGTTCAGTCAGGGCGGCGCTGCCGAAAACGGCGCTTGCGTTAGTCCCCGCCTTTAAACGTGAGCACGGCATCCGGCGGAAAGAGCACAATGAAGGTTTTCCCGCGGTTCAGCAGAATCTCGTTTCCCTGATTGTCGTAAAACACGGTCGGCTCGGCCAGAGACGGATGCACCCAATAACCGGGAACATAGACCCCGTCTATGAAAATATCGGCGTTCCCCTGCCCGACGCTCTGCATGACGGGCCTTAATCGTAGATCATTTTCAAACGTATACGCCACGCGCTGCACGATGACATTGGCAAATGCAATGGGGAGCCTGTCTTTCTCGCCGCGGGTTTCCGCGTCGGGATAGGCGGTGAAAAGCACCCATTTCTTCGCGTTGATGCCCGCGCCGCAGTACCGGTAATAGGCGTTTTCCCCGGCGTCATAAACAAAATGCGAGATCTGGTACTTCGATCCCCAATCCAGGCTGATGGTTGCGGCGGTTTCGTACCCGGCCGCATACGCGCCGCCATCCTGAAACAGGAACGGCCGGGGCGAGGAGACATAGGTCTGCGGTATACGGTCGCGGAGCTGAGCCACATAAGCGTTGTAGTTGGAAGGCGCTTTTACGCCCTTGACCGGGTATCCCATCCCGCGGTAATCCGTGTGCGTATCAAAAACCGCGCCAGTTTCCATGGCCTGGGTTTCCTCCATCAGCAGTTCCCAGGTTTCAATTCTGAGTTTTCCGGTAAATACAAGCCCGCAATGCCATTCCTCCCGCAGCAGAAGCGGTGTGATACGGCCGGAGCGAACCGGGCCGGTGCCGGCGGCTGGTTCACCGTCGGCAAAGCTGTCGCTGAATAAAACGGCAAACCGGCTTTGGCCGCCTCGTATCAGCAACTCCTCATAGATGATATCGGCATACTGAATGCCCCACGGCGTGCGTTTGCCAATACCGGCGGATTTCACTGTGTAGCCGTTTACCTCTGCGGTGCTGACGTCGTTTCCGATTTGCACCAGCATGGGCAGGTATTCGCCCTCCCACGGCAACCCCGTTACGGGGCTTTCCCCCGCAATCAGCGGATGGATTTGCGCGTCCGTTTGGGGAATAATCCCCCGGTCGGGCATATTCTGCAACAGGGTGCTGTTTTTCGTAGACAGGGTAAATTCCGTATCCTGCGCCAAAGCACTACCGCAGATACAAACCAGTAGCAGGATGAACAGGCACATTATCCGCCGCATTCAGCCATCCCTCCCTTTGCTCGCCACATCGCGGCAAACATCCGTTTCGGCGTCCGCCGTATACTGCCGCGCAACCTTATAACCGTACATGCTTCTTTCAATATAGCACAGCGCATGCGCCCGCTCAATGGCGCGCGGTATGTACGGCATGGAAATTTTTCCCATATTGCGGAACGATACGCATGGCGGCGGCAGGGACTTGACCCCGCAACGGCGAAGTGAGCAGACAACGTGCCACACGGCGGCTCCGGCACAGACAGGAGGGCACCATGATCCATACCGTATCCAAAATCACCTTTTCCCCCACCGGCAACACCCAAAAGAGCGTGGACGCCATGGGCTCCACCTGTTCGATCGCCGTCTACGGCGCCTCGGCCGACCTCACGCGCCTGGGTGGCATGC
>CAYRPW010000479.1:0-1712 GCA_964426145.1 uncultured Oscillospiraceae bacterium | reverse complement strand
CCCCGACAGCAGCAGCGGTTACCAGGCGTTTCTCGATCAGCTGATCGAGCGGCGGCCCGACGGCGTGATCCTGGCGGGCGGCATGGTGGAAGACGACAAGGAAAAAGACCGCCTTACGATTTTAAACCATCTGCGCAATTATATGCCTATCGTGCTGGTGGGCGATCCGGTGGAGAATTTCCCGTGCGTCTGCATCTCCGGCGATATGCACGAGAGCGCCGCCGTTTCCGTGCGGCATCTGCACGCGCTCGGGCACAAGTGCATCGCGTTTCTGGGCGGAAAAATGCAAAAGCGCGGCTCCTCCAAGCGCGAGCAGGGCTACCGCGACCAGATGACCGCGCTGGGCCTGGAGGAGCATATCTGCGTCCGCCTGGAATCCGGCTATTCGCTGGAGGACGGCGTGATCGGCATCCAAAAACTGCTGGCGGAGTTTCCAAGCCAGGCCCGCCCCACCGCCGTGATCGCGATCAACGATCTGGTGGCCATGGGCATTCTGCGGCAGCTCAGCGCCATGGGCATGCAGGCGCCTGCCGATATGGCGGTCGTCGGCTGTGACAATCAGTTTTTCGCCGCTTATACCAACCCGCCGCTGACGACCGTCGATCTGCACATCAGCGAGCTCGGCCGCCGCGCGATGACCTATTTGCTGCATTGGGAAAAGGGACAGAGCTTCCACCACGTGCTGGACACCAATTTGGTCGTGCGCGAATCCTGCGGCGTGAAGCTGGGCAGGCGGAAAATGGGATAAGGTGAAAACGAAAAAAGCGGGGCACATGCGCCGCTTTTTCTTATGGTCTTATCGTAGCGATATCAACCCAGAAGGTCGATTTGCAGGGTGAAAGCAAATTGGGTGTCATTGAGCCTGTACATTTCGGCAAGCGCGGGGCCGCAGCTGTTGGTGCCAAGGCCGCTGTTGCGGACATCGGCGCACAACACCGTATATTCGCTCTCGGTCAGCTCGTAGTTATGCTTCTTTTCGGTCAGCTCTTCCTGGGTATACGGCGACAGGTTCATGGAAAACGGCGCGGCGGATTGCAGGCACAGCCCCGTCCCCCGCGGATCGGCAACCTGCACGAAATGGCAGCCGGTATGGCTTCCGTTTTCCTGGGGTTTGATGTAATCCTCATGGTTTTGCGCTGCGGTTGTGCAAAACAGGCCCAGCCGCGTGCCCAGGCGCTTGTCCTCATAGCTTTCCGTGGGGCCGAACCCGTAATACTGCGCGGCGGCGCATGCCTTGGGAAGGAAAAACCGCACGCCGAAGCGCGGCAGATACGGAAGCTCCGCGTTCCTGCTGACGGACAGCCGCATGGTGATCACACCCTGCGGGCTTACGGTATATTCCGCGCGGATCCGGACGATCCACTGGCGGTACACGGCGGCCAGCGTTACGTTTGCCGCAATCACGGCGCAGCCGCCGGTGATTTCCGCCCGCGCGGCGGACACGCGAGCCTGCGCGTCCCGGTATCCCGCGTTTTCCCAGGCCACGCGCTCGTTCTGGTCGTTATCCGTGGGCGCGCGCCAGATGTTGTAGGTCATCGGCGCGGCCAGCCTGTCCGCGCCACCGGAAAGCAGGCTGTCGAAAACGCCCAGGCGTTTGGAAAACCGGTACGAAAACCCGCTGCCGGAAACCATATAGTGCGTATCGGTTTGTGCAAGCGCAAGCTCTCCGCCCGGCATCCGGGGCAGAACGGGCTGTACCCGCGCATCGCGCA
>CAYRPW010000478.1:0-1715 GCA_964426145.1 uncultured Oscillospiraceae bacterium | reverse complement strand
ACCTGCATTTCTTCGACAAGGAAACCGAAGAAACGCTCTTAACCCGCTAAGCCCCAAAGCCAATCATCCCCTGCCTGCTGAGGGCAGGGGATTTTTTCATGCAAACCGAAACGGACATACAAGGGGGTAACGCCGATGAGCGTATCCATATCCTATGACAAGCACCACAAGCTGACGATTTCCGGCATCGCGTGCAATTGCGGGCTTTCGCATAAGCTGCCCACGCAGGACATTTACGTGGGCCCGGGCATTATGAAAAACGCGCCCGCGTATATTAAAAAGCGCGGGCTGGGCACGCGCTGCGTGCTGGTGGCCGACAACAACACCTTTCCCCTGGCGGGCAGGGCGATTGCGGAAGCCCTGGAAAGCGAAGGGTTTTCGGTGATCCGCTGCGTGATCGCCCGCGACGGCGTGATGGATCCGGACGAACGCGCCTGCGGGGAAGTGCTGTTGTCCATCCAGCCGGACACCGAATTTCTGGTCGCCGTGGGTTCCGGCAGCATCACCGACACCGTGCGCGTGAACGCCATGCGCTGCAGGCTGCCGTTTGTCAGCATCGGCACCGCGCCGTCGATGGACGGGTACACCTCGGTCATCGCGCCGCTGCTGCTGCGCCATGTGAAAATACACCGCGCCGGACCGTGCCCCGAGATTATCCTGTGCGATACGGAGCTTCTGCGCACCGCGCCCCTTGCCATGGTCTGCTCCGGCGTGGGCGACGTGCTGGGCAAGTATATCGCCAAGGCGGATTGGATGATCGGCAGCATCATCAACGGGGAAACCTACTGCGACGTTTGCGGCGAGATCGTTGCCGGCGCCGTGACGAAACTTCTGGATAACGTGGACGCCATCCGCAGCCGCACGGAGGAGGGCATCCGGGTGCTGATCGAAGCGCTGCTGCTTTCGGGCGTGACGATTATGATCGTAGGCCACACGCGCGCTGTGGCCTCGGTGGAGCACAACATCGCCCATTACTGGGAAATGATGCAGCTTCTGCACGGGCATCACCCGCCCGCGCACGGCGCGTCCGTCGGCGTGGCAACGCTGCTCTGCTGGCCGCTTTACACACGGTTTGCCAAGGAGGATCTGCAGGCGCTCGACATCGAAGCCATCCGGCAGACGCGCGTCTCCCGCGAGGCGCGCGAACAATGGATGCTCAAGGCCTTTGAAACGGAAGCCGCCCAGAGCATCATGCGGGACAACCCCGAAGATTTTCTTCCGTGGGACGAACAGCTGCGCCGCATCCGCACCGCGCAGACGCGCCAGCAGGAACTCCGCGACGCGATCGCCCTCCTGCCGCCTCTGGAAACGATATACGCCGCCATGCAAAGGCTCGGCGCTTTGACCATGCCCGCGGAGTGCGGCATCGGCGACCGGCTTCTGAACCTTTCCATGCGCTGCGCCAAAGATTACCGCTCGCGTTATACGCTGTTCAAGCTGATTGCAGAATGCGGGCTGGAGGATGCGTACCTCTCTGGTTATCCTATTCAGCGAGCTTGATGGTTTATCAACCCGTTCAAAAGCCCGATATGCTAGAAAGCAAGGGTGGCGGGAGGCTGAGCTTACTCGTTTGTAAGTGATGCCGACAGCCACCCGAAGCTGACAACGCAGATCGGGTTTTTTCAACGGGTTGAATTACAGCGTGACCCCGGACTTGAAGATGGCGATGCCGCGATAATCGTTTATTTCGTTTTTCGCGGGTTTGCCGGAGGCGG
>CAYRPW010000477.1:0-1715 GCA_964426145.1 uncultured Oscillospiraceae bacterium | reverse complement strand
GTTGGGGAAAACGGCGGGGATTAACAGCATCGACAGCAGGAACGTGGCGAAAATGCCGAACTGCGCTGCCGCGCCGAAAAAGATCATCGACGGGTCTTTGAGCAGCGGGGAGAAGTCGATCATCGCGCCGACCGCGATGAAGATGAGGATGGGGAACAGCTCGTTTTTGATCCCGCCGTTGAATAGAACGGTCAGGAAACCGTCGCTGCCCAGCACGCTTGCCGTCGGGTCGCCCGTTACGGCGTCGATGATCGGCGGAAGATTGGCCAAAATCGCGCCGAACGCGATGGGCAGAAGCAGCGCGGGTTCATAGTCTTTTTTAATGGCGAGGTAGATCAGAATACCCGCGATCAGAAACATGGCAAGCGTTTTGACGCCATCCAACGTACCCATGTACAAGACACCGGAAAACAACTCTTTCAGCAGCGCGCCAAGGTCTTCCAAAGCTCTTCCTCCTCAAGGTTTGATCATCCGGCATTATATCATTGCGGGGGCGCGGTGTCAAAGCTTACCGGGCGTTCCGCTTGGCTTCGTAAAGCGCTTTTCCCTTTTCGAAATCGGCCTTCTCCGCCTCGGTTTCCGGGGTCAGCCGCGGCACCGTTACGGGCTTGTTATCCGCCCCGAGCGCGACCATCGTAAGCGTTGCCCGGTTCACCAGCCTGCGCTCGCGGCCGTTGCCGGTTTCCACATAGGTATCCACCCGCACCAGCATGCTGGTGCGGCCTACGTACAGGAGGCTGCCCGTCAGGACGATCAAATCGTTCAGGGACGCGGAAGCCAGAAAATCCAGCCGGTCGATGGACGCGGTGGTTACCGCGCAGCCGGAATGCCTGCGCGCCGCAACAGCGGCCACGGTATCGATCCACTGCACCAGCTGCCCGCCGAACAGGCGGAAATACTGGTTGCAGTCGCCGGGCATCACAATGTGCACCTGTTCCGTTTTGCTGTTTGCCACCGTGCGGAAGTCCGGGGCCGGTTCGTTTGGCATAGGGCTGCCTTTCTTCGTTCGCGTTTACAGATAGACGATTTCGTCGCTGTGTACAAGCGCGTGCATCAGCTTCAGCGGCCCAGTGGGTTCGGGCAGGATGGTCAGGGCGTTTCGCAGCTCTTCCGCCGCGAACTGGGCCTGCTCGGGCCGGTTCAGGTGCAAAGTCGCCAGCACCTCGCCCTTTGCCACCGTGTCGCCGATGCGGCGGTGCAGCACGAAGCCGACCGCCGGATCAATCACGTCGCTTTTCGTTACGCGGCCCGCGCCCATGCGCTGCGCCAGGTAACCCAGGCGCATGGTATCCATCGTGTGGATGGTTCCGCCGGTCTCGGCCCGCACATCCACAAGGGTGCTGGCGCCGGGCAGCAGGGAGGCGTCGTCGCAAACCCGCGGGTTGCCGCCCTGCGCGGTTATCATGGCTCTCAGTTTTTCAAGCCCTTCGCCGGAGGAAAGCTTCCGGTCGAGCATTTGTTTCGCTTTCAGGGCGCTGTCTGCAGCGCCCGCGGCAATCAGCATCTGCGCGCCCAGCTCCATCGAAACGTCCAGAAGCGGGCCCTGCACACGGCCGCAGAGCACGTCGATGGCTTCCTTCACTTCCAGGGCGTTTCCGATGTGGCTGCCCAGCGGCTCGTCCATATCGGTCACAAGGGCGATCACATGGCGGCCCGCGTCGGTGCCGATTCGCACCATCGTCTGTGCCAGCTCAATGCTTTCCTCCTGGGTGCGC
>CAYRPW010000476.1:0-1720 GCA_964426145.1 uncultured Oscillospiraceae bacterium | reverse complement strand
CCCAGAATTCTGCAAAAGGGCGAATCCCTCCTCTTTCCTCAATAATACGTTCTGCTTCAGCTTTGGCCCCGGGGTACCTGCATTCTATCGCATCCATCAGCTCATCAAGAAAATCGTCAGACTGCATTTTCAAACACCTCCGCTCTATTTTTTCTGTTGTAATGTGCGCCGTTTCCGCATTAATAAGACACGCGGGGACAAGAAAATATGTCATAAACCTCTCAAAAATTTTCGGATGGACCTTTGCCTTTTAGGAGCAGTCGCTATTGGTAAGCTTTACAATGAGACGAAATGCCTATATAATGTGCATCAAGATGAAGATAAACGAATGAATATGTAGTTAACAGGCTTAAAGAAATTCGTGTCCCCGTGATAGCACCTTGATAGCAGAAAATCAGCAAACGCTGAATGATGGATCGAAACAGGAGAAGAAACACGTTAAAACATTGCACTTGCTAAACAATATAGTTTAGGATTTGGGTTGATCTGCCGAGTGGGAGTAAGTCACGGCAGGTCTACGGATACCCGATGCGTACGGAGGGAATTGCATGAAAATTCAGATCAAACCTCTGACACTCGACCTGACGCCTGCCTATCTTGATTTCTTTGACAATCGGGCGTTTTCAGACGGCAATCCGAACGGTCCCTGTTACTGCAACGCGCCCGTTATGGATACCGCAAGCATACGGCAGATGGAGCGCGAGTTTGGGGACGATTGCAAGGGCGTACTGCGCAGGTATGCCACAAAACAGCTCGCCGAAGAAAAGATACGCGGCTATCTGGCTTTTGACGGCAATACGCCCGTCGGCTGGTGCAACGCCGGCGATATGGATGCTTATGCCGTGAACGATTTTCAGTTTATCCCCGACTTTGCGCGTCAAAATATCTGCGGCAGGACAATGTCGGTTGTTTGCTTTGCGATTGCGCCGGGATACCGCGGAAAAGGCGTTGCGTCGGCGTTGTTGGAACGCGTTGTCGCCGACGCCAAAGCTTTGGGATACGCTGCGGTCGAGGGATATGCCCATGTTCCAAAAGAACGCGCGTATTATGATTTCAAAGGGCCGATTCATCTATACGAGAAAGCCGGGTTTATGGAAGCGGCGAGGCTGGATGATCGAGTCGTGATGAGAAAAGAGTTAAAAGATTGCGGAAGCAAACAGCAAAAGAACGCGCCGGAGGAATCGGTATGACCGATCAGACAACGACCATCGCGGAAATCAAAAAACATATACAGGATTTTTCGGATGCGCGGGGCTGGCGCAAGGATCAGAACGCCAAAGATCTCGTTATGGCGTTGAGCGTCGAAGCCGCCGAACTTGCCGAGATTTTTATGTGGCTGCATTCGGATCATGCGGACAGCGTAAAGGCGAACGCCGAAGAATACCGGCATTTGAAGGAAGAGCTTGCCGACGTGTTTTGGTATACCTGCCGCCTGTGCGAACATTTTGACGTGGATTTGGCGAAAGCCGTCGAGGATAAGACCGCTATAAACGCGCGGAAGTATCCTGCGGAAGGCTGAATACGGCCGCTTTTCATAAGGCCTCCGGCGGCTCGGATCAGGATTCCGGAAAGGGAAAAGAAGCATGAGCGACTATGTCGTCATCGCGCGCTTTGATGAGGAAACGGACGAGAAGATCACGCATCTGAGGGAATTGCTGACGGATGCGGGCTATCCCGTTTCCCAATGGCCTCCGCACATCACGCTTGCCGCTTATGAGAA
>CAYRPW010000475.1:0-1720 GCA_964426145.1 uncultured Oscillospiraceae bacterium | reverse complement strand
GCTGGATGCGGGGGACTGAGAGCCATGATCGCCGTATATATCATCGCCGCCGCGCTGGTCGTGGTATTCGGAGTATATCTCTTTCTGCTGGCACCGGGACGGCAGCCCAAGGACGCGCCTGCGGTGCTGTGGCAGTCGCGCTATGCGCACCGGGGTCTGCACGACCAGAAGAACGCAGCGCCGCCAGAAAATTCGCTGGCCGCGTTTGAGGCAGCCATCAAAGCGGGCTATGGCATGGAGCTCGACATCAACCTGACGACGGACGATCGGGTGGTCGTGTTCCACGACGACGACTTAAAGCGCATGTGCGGTGTGGACAAGCGCGTCGCGGACTGCTCGTGGGCGGAGCTAGCGGCGATGCGCCTCTCCGGCACGGAGCACCGCATCCCGCTGTTTTCGGAGATGCTGGCGCTGGTGAATGGCCGCATGCCGCTTGTCGTGGAGCTGAAGAACACCAACCGCAGGGAGACGCTGTGCGAGAAGGCTGCCCTGATGCTGGACGCCTATACCGGGCCGTACTGTATCGAGTCGTTCCATCCCGGCATCGTATCATGGTTTAAAAAGCACCGGCCCGGCGTTGTACGGGGTCAGCTCGCCGCGGGGATACAGGAGTACGGCAAACAGACCTTCCTGCAAAAGCTGCTGCTTTCGGCCATGCTGACGAACGTGTGGTCCCGTCCGCACTTTGCGGCATATCGTCATCAGGACGCGCACGGGCTGCGGCTCAGGCTATTCCGCCTGCTGGGCGGGAAGCTCGTGGCCTGGACGGTGCGGGACACCGACGACATCGCGTGGTGCGAGCGCTTCTTCGACGCGATCATATTTGAATATTTCAGGCCGTAGAATGCAAGAAAGCGCCGTACAGATGATGCGGCGCTTTTTATTTACGCAAATTTAATAAGGAAATTCATCCGAAGTTGTTGCATTTTGTAAATATATTATGTAAAATTGACCCAGACTAAAGGTGTTTCTTTTTTTGTTTTTTGAGGCGGCACATGCTGCTTTTGTTTGTGGGGGTAGCGATCAGCTGAAAAAGTGAATGGTAATGTTGTTTTTGTATGTCCTTTGAAGCGGTGAAACAGCATATTGATGCGCTTGTTGCAGCTATGTTTCATATTTTTCCCGATGGGTTATATATACATGCCGAAAAATATCGGAATTTGTTGAATTTAATACGGGGGTTATCATGAATACGAGTTTGAGGTTGAATGCAAAGAGGTTCAGCAAGCGGCTGATGGTGCTGCTCATCTGCGTCACGATGATCGTGCAGATGTTCTGGACGGGAGACGTGGCGTTGGGTGCCAGCCCGTACTACTTCCGCGGATACGACGTCGAGAATATCACGAGCAGCACGTTCACCACATCAGGTGCAACAGCCAGCGGCAGCCTGGTCACCATGACGGATGCCGAAAAGGGCGAGGCTATCGGCTTTGTGGCGCTCGATGAAGCAGGCCACGACATCTCCACTTCGATCGACCTCGGCAGTTTGGAAATCGACTTTTCCACCACTACATTCGTTACGGCAGAAGGAGTGGGCGGAGCGGAAAACGACGTGCCCACTGTGCGCATCGACTTCTGCCGGTCAAACTACTCCACCGTTATTTCCTCGGTAGACCTTGCCAAACCGGACAATTCCGTATCGGGCAGCGTGGCGCTGAGCTCCAACGTGTCCATCCCCGTGGGCACCCGCTCCGTCATCATCTACCTGTACGGTGATAAC
>CAYRPW010000474.1:0-1734 GCA_964426145.1 uncultured Oscillospiraceae bacterium | reverse complement strand
CCCGTTTGCGATCTCCGCCGCAAGGCGGTTGCGCACCGGCGCATCGGGGTTTAGAAAACCGACGATCTCCCGAAGCTCTTCGGGTACGGCGCAGGGATATACGTTAACGCCGATGCCGACGAAAATTTCCTCGATCATCCCGCTCTCCAGGCTGGTGCTGGCTTCGGTGAGAATCCCGCACAGCTTTCTGCCGTCCAAAAATACGTCGTTTACCCATTTGATGCGCCCCTGCTTGCCGGTGAGCGCTTCCACGGCCTTGCATACGCAAACGGCCGCGTAGGCCGTGATGCTCGGGGCAGCTTCCCCGGAAAGCCGCAGCGGCATAGCTAGCGTCAGGTACAGGCCTTTTCCCATGGGGGAGAAAAACTGCCGGCCGCGCCGGCCGCGTCCGGCAGTCTGGCAATCGGCTGCGATCAAAAACCGTGTTTCGCCCCCGGCCGCGCGCCGTTTGGCTTCGTTCAGGGTGGAATCCAAGGTTTCGTACACATATACGGGCATGTCGCCCTGCAGATATTGCGCAATCGCGGAGGCGGACAGATGGTCGTCGTCCGGCGCCAGCCGGTAGCCGCGGTTGGGCGTCGATTGGATACGGAATCCCTGCGCCTTAAGCTCGTTGACGGCCTTCCAAACGGCGGTTCTGGACACGGAAAAACGCTGCGCAAGCGCCTGTCCGGAAAGCGGCGCGTCGCGGTTCGTTTCCAAAGCCCGCAGCATTTCATCCCTGAGCGGCATCCCGGCACCTCCCATCCTGTATTTCGTATTATAAGGCCCGCAGGCGCGGCTTGACAAGCTTTGGCTGTCGATGCTATGATTCTTCGGATAGCGAAAAACGGGGAGGCGCGACGATGGCCCAGATCTGCACCCGCTGCGTGATGGATACGAGCGACAGCGGCATCACCTTCGACCAACAGGGGCATTGCAGCGTCTGCACGGAATATCTGGAACAGGTGAAGCTGTCTGGGTATACGCCGGGCAGCAGCGACGAAACCTTGCAGCGGCTGGTTGCGCAGATAAAAAAAGCGGGCGAGGGCAAGGAGTTCGACTGCGTGCTGGGTTTGTCCGGCGGTGTGGATTCAAGCTATATGGCCTACGCTGCCCATCAGCTCGGGCTGCGCGTGCTGGCCGTGCATGTGGATACCGGCTGGAATTCGGAAATGGCCGTGCGCAATATTGAGCGCGTTTGCAACGGGCTTGGGTACGAACTCCATACCATCGTCATGGACTGGCCCACCATGAAGGAACTGATGCGCGCTTACATGTTTTCGGGGCTTGCCAATCTCGATGTGCCGCAGGATCATCTGTTTGCCGCCGCGGTGTACAAGTTTGCCAAGGAATACGGAGTAAAGTACCTCCTGAACGGCTCCAATCTCGCAACGGAAGGCGCGTCCGCGCCGTTCAGCGCGCAGCACAGCTACCGCGATTATTGGGAGATGCAAAGCGTTTACCGCAGGCACGGGCGCGGCAAAAGCCTGAAAAAGTACATCCATCTGTCGCTGCGCGAGGCATGGTTCGGCGTGCCGGGCGTCACCAAAATGAATCTGCTGGATTATGTGCCGTATACGAAAACCGGGGCGATGAAGCTGCTCACCGAGAAATTCGGCTGGGAATATTACGGCGGCAAGCACTTTGAAAGCCGCTTTACCAAATGGTTTCAATCGGTCTACCTTCCCCGGCGATTTAATTACGACAAGCGCCGGTATCACCTGTCCTGCCTTGTGCTCAACGGGGAAATGA
>CAYRPW010000473.1:0-1736 GCA_964426145.1 uncultured Oscillospiraceae bacterium | reverse complement strand
GGGCGAGGATCGGCGCCCAGAGGGTACGGTTGAAGCCGTAGAACAGCGCGCTGAAAAACAGCGCGTCCAGGAACGTAATGACCGCGCCGACGATCCCCTGCTCGCTGTGCGCCAGCCCGAACAGCGCCGAAGACACGAACACCGCGGCGATCCGCCCGGCGGCAGGATGATTGAACAGGCCCGCGATGCGTTTTTGCAGGTAGCCGCGGTAAACCGTTTCTTCGCCGAACGCCGCAAGCGTCCACGTAAACAGCAGATAGAGCAGCAGTTGGGGCAAATTGCCATGTAAGTTCTCGTATGCGTCCAGCGTTTGCGTTTGCCCGAACAGGCGGTTGAGCACCGGCATGAATAGCCCCATCTGCAGCCCCGTCCATAAAAGCACGAAAAGCGCCGTCAGCCCTACCATGCGCAGGGGTGTTTCCGGCCGGGTAAACCCCAGGGAGCGCAGCGGTTCCTTGCGAAGCGTCATCGTTACGGCGGCGAGGAGCAGCACCGTGACGGTGGGGATGAAAAAGTCCAGCGCAATCAGCGCGATTGCGAGCGCGATCTCCAGCAAAAGCAGGATTTTCTTCATACACAAGCTCCCTTGCCTCGCATGTATTCTCACGTTTCGGTTCCCGTGTTCGTTACCAATATATAATCATTCCTTAGTTTGCGCAACAGAATCAGTCGTTTGGCTGCCGTCCGCAGCGTGAATGGCTTTTGATACGGCCGTCCGCCCCCTGCTTTCGCAGAGGGCGGCAGGTTGTATTATACTTTTTGGCAGATCACGCCCATCACGGGGCTTTCCTGCGCGTACGGCGTACCCGTTAAATCGGTCAGGAGCTGCGTCACCCGGAAGCCGTTTTCTTCCAGCTCCTGCCGGATCGTATCCGGCGTAAAGAAGGTCTGCCAGATGCGGTACACGGTGAGCGCCGGATCCAGCACCGAGTAAACGTCGCACAGCGCGGGGATGTTCGGGTAGGCGAAGGTTTGTTCCAGCACGAGGTGGGGCTGCGCGCGGAACAGGCCGCGCTCCGCGGCATACCAGCGGGTGCTTGGCTCCGCGGTGCGAGCTTCGTACGCACGCAGGGTGGGCACGTCGAAAGCGAAGCGGCCGCCGGGTTTCAGCGCGGCGCGGATGTTTTGAAGCAGCGTTTTCCGGCTGTCCGGGCCCGGCACGCCGTAATCCTGGCTGATCATGAGGGCCGCGTCGAACGCCTGCGCGCCGAACGGCTCCAGATAGCTTTGGCACAGAAAGCGCGCCGCGGGCGCGTGTCCGGCGGCATACCGCAGGCTGTTTTGGGATCGGTCCACGCCCGTCATCCGGTACCCCATGCCGGAAAGCGCCGCGCAGTACAGGCCGGGGCCGCAGCCCAGGTCCGCGATGGCCGCGCCTGCCGCAAGCCCCATGGCCTTGGGCAGGTACGCGCAGAGGGCGGCCATGGTTTCGGGCTTGTAGCTTGCCCTGTCCGTTTCCGGGTCCAGGTGGGTTTGCAGCAGCGTTTCCGCGATAACCGGGTCGTTCCAGAATTCCGCGCCCGCCTCGTACGGCGCGGGAGGCGTCTGCAGGGAGGGTATCATTTCCATCGTAAGCATATTCTTCTCAATCCTTTCATCATTGGCAGCACACGCCATCAACAAAAACAGGGATACCGCAAGGCATCCCTGGGAGTGTCAATGAATATTATTCTGCAGACACTCTTCCAGCCTGTTCAAAAAGTCTGATATGCTAGGAAGCAAGGGTGGCAAGGGGC
>CAYRPW010000472.1:0-1745 GCA_964426145.1 uncultured Oscillospiraceae bacterium | reverse complement strand
GCTGAGCGTCACCTCCACGGCTTGCGTGGTTTTGGATATGCCTTCCGCGTTGTACACCGAGATCGGGATCACGGAAAGCACGGTTATTTCGCCCAGGTCGCTTGTAAACGGTGCGTACAGGTCCTGTTCCGCGCCGGTCGCAAGCGCGGCGGGGCTGAAGAGGAGCGTCAGAAGGGTCAGCGCGGCAAGCATCCGAAGTTTCGCTTTCATGGCAATACCATCCCAATGCGTTATATTTTGCGGCGTGCGGAGGGTATGCCTCCCGGCGCGCCGTAATTGCGCGGCCAACCCTTCGAAAAAGCGGGTTATTGCAGCAAAAGCAGGCTCAGCGCCATCACTGCCATGCCCGCCACCAGCCCGTAGATCGACAGGTGATGCTCGCCGTACTTGCGGGCGGAGGGTAAAAGCTCGTCCAGACTGATGAACACCATAATGCCTGCGCTGGAGACGAGCGTGAGCCCGAAAACGGTGTCGTTCATGAAGCGGAAGAGGATCAGGTAGCCGATGATCGCACCCACGGGCTCGGCAAGGCCGGAGAGGAACGAAAGCCGGAACGCCTTCCTGCGGCTGCCGGTGGCATAGTAAACGGGCACGGCCACGGCGATACCCTCCGGAATGTTGTGAATGGCGATCGCAACGGCGATGGGGATGCCCAGCTTCAGGTCGGACAGGGCGGCGGTGAAGGTGGCGATGCCCTCGGGGAAGTTGTGGATGCCGATGGCCAGCGCCGTGAGCACGCCCAGGCGCATCAGCTTGGTTTTATGGTGCTTGGCGTTGCCGTCCATCTCCTCCACGGTGTGCACCTCGTGCGGGTTTTCCACGAAGGGGATCAGTGTATCAATCCCGGCGATCAGCGCGATGCCCAGAAAAAAGCCGCCCGCCGTGGCCCAGGCGCCGGGGCCTTTGCCCAGCGCGCCGGAGAGCAGCGTAAGCGCCTGGGGGAAGATATCCACAAACGATACGTAGATCATCACGCCGGCGGAAAAACCCAGCGCGACGGACAGGAACTTCGTGTTGGTTTTTTTCGTCAGCAATGATAATAAGCTGCCGATGCCCGTGGAAAGCCCGGCGAACAGCGTGAGCGCGAAAGCGAACAATACGTCGTGTGAGGGCAAGGGGGGTTTCTCCTTTCCATGGGGGAACCCTTATTCCGGTTCAGCGGTAGAGCACGGGCACCGCGCCCGTGTTGATGACGACGGAATCCACCGCCGTCATGTTTTTGACGTCGAACACCACGATGTTATACCCGCCGCCCTGCACGGCGTACTCCGTGCCGTTGATCCGGATGGACGCGGCGTTTGCCCCGCTTCTCACCTGCACGGTCAGCCCGTCGGCGGTTACGGTTTCCGTAAGCGCCTGCGGCCCGCTGACCTCCCGGCGGATGTGGGCGTTGGTATCGATCACGGCCAGGTAATTGTCCGTCGCGGGGTCGTGCGTGCCCGCTTCCAGCGCCATCGCGCTCAGCAGCGCAAGCATCCGGCTGTCCAGCGCTCCGGATGCGCCCTGCTTGGCAATCACCACCAGGTAGCCGTTGGTGTTGAGCGCCGAGAGGAACGAGTTCGCTTCCGCCCGTGCTTCCGAGCCGCGGGGGCGCAGGTTGTAGGGCAGGTAGTAAAATACGCTCCCCTTCGTGTCGGTCAAAGACTGGCTGAAGTTGTAGTCCGTAATCCCCTCGTCCTTCAGGTTGAAAAACAGCCCGTAAAACATCCCGCGGGAGGCCGTGGTGATGTCCGCCACCTTGGTGC
>CAYRPW010000471.1:0-1749 GCA_964426145.1 uncultured Oscillospiraceae bacterium | reverse complement strand
AAAATACCGCCTCCTGGGATTCGTGGACGATCAGCTGCGTCAGCGTGTTGAAATCTTCGCAGGGATGCTTCCATAAGAAGGTGTCGTTATCGCCCTCATAGCGGATGATATCGATTGCTTTCATAAGCAGAAACCTCCGAATCGGCTGTCCGTGTTCAATTAGAAACGATCTTTGCTGCTCACAGTATACCACTGCGGACCCTGCCGTTCAATAGGCGCAATGGCAGGAAATGGCTATTCTTTTGGCGCGCTCCGCAACGCACCGCAAGCCCCTGGCAGGCGCGGGGGCTTGTGAACGGCGGGGATTGTTGGTATAATGAACATTGGCATATTCGTCCGTCCGATTTATCAGCATAGGTCATAAGGAGTGCGTGACTTTGAGCGATCGTCATAATCAAAACCAGACGCCGTTCCAAAACGGAAAGCTGCCGGAGGCTTCCTGGGACCAGGAACCCTTTGCGCCGTATGATGATCCGTTCATCAACCCCGAAGGCACAGGCGCGCCGTTTGCAAACGATGAACAGGCCGACGCCTTTCAGCTGGGAAACCGCCGCATGGAACCCGTGCAGCCTGCCGACCGCGAGCCGGCTGCGTTACAACCCGCGGCTCCTGCCGCGGCCCCGGCCGCAGCGCCTGACGCGCCCGCGCCGCGCCGCTCTGGCCGTGTGGCCCGCCTGCACGAAGGCGCCGTGCCGCCGCCGGCTCCTGGGGATGAAAACACCCAGCCCGCCCGCAGGCAGGCCGACGCGAACGAGCGGCTGCAGGGCGTGAGAACCGCAATGCCCCCGGCAGGCGGCAACGTGCGCCAGACCCCGCCCGAAAACCCGTACCGCGCGCCCGTGCGCGCCGATACGCCCCGCCCCCGGCCCCAGGCGCAGCCGCCGCGCCAAATGCCGCCGGTGAACCGCCAGCGGGATACGGCATACGGCTGGCCGGAGCCTTCCCAGCAGCCGCCGCTGAAAACCCCGTTTGACAGCCGCAAACCGCCCCGCCGCAGCGGCAGGGGCTGGCTGATCGTGCTGATCGTGCTGGTGCTGCTGGGCGGCGCGTTCGCGGGCATATGGCTGCCCAACTGGGACGGCGTGGAGGGAACCGTCGGCGAAACGATGCGCTCCCTGCAAACGACGCTCAAAGATCTGATCATGCCCGAGGAAATCGCCATCCGTTCGTTCTCCGTACAGCCGGACACGGGCACCGCGCCCATGGAGCTTTCCTTCAGCATTCTGGCGACGACCGCCACCCAGGCCATCCGCATCGTGGACGACGAGGGCGGCGTGGTGCTGGAAAAAACCATCACCGACCAGGACCGGCTTTTGGGAACGGTCACCAAAAATTCCGACGGCAATATCTGGAAGCTCCGCACCGAATTTGAAACCGCCTATACCGGAAACCTGACGGCGCAGGCCATGCAGAAGGACGGCACGTGGGACGAAACCGGCCTGTTCCAGCAGGCCGTGCGCATCGACCCGCCCATGGTGTTCGAGCCGCCCGTGCAGGACTTCCTGGTGTCCACCGTGGCCGACGAAGTGCCCGTGAACGTGAGTTTCTCCGTCGTCACCAGCCTGGACGTTTCCGCCGTGCGCGTAGTCAACGATTACGGCGACGAGATTGCCGCGCTTACCATTAACGACGCCGGGATCAACATGACCCAGACCGACGACACCCGCGTGTGGACGCTCACCGCGCTGCTTACGGAACCCTACGCCGGTTCGCTGTACGTGGGGTACGAGCTGCTGGTGGGCGAAGGGT
>CAYRPW010000470.1:1371-1755 GCA_964426145.1 uncultured Oscillospiraceae bacterium | reverse complement strand
TGAGCATGCTTCTCGCCTGTTCAGCGGCCAGCATGGACTGCAATTTTTCCAGCATAATCTTTTCTCTCCTATACCAACAGATCCAAAATATCGCCGTCCCAAATCTTTTCGTCGTAGAGCGACAGCCCGCTGTTGAGCAGACGGTTGTGATTCCGGCTGAACAACTGGCCGCGGCCCTCCTTTGCGCCGATCTGACGGGCAACGATTTGGGAAAGGTCCCCCGCCCTGATCTGCGCATCCACCGATATGTCCAGCATTCTTCCCTGGTAGTTTACCGTAATCAATACTTCATTCATATTATAGCCCCTCGTTTACCAACCTGATATGGGAATACCGGTTATCCTCAAGCCACCATACATAGACGTCCTCCGGTATACCGCCGCT
>CAYRPW010000470.1:0-1361 GCA_964426145.1 uncultured Oscillospiraceae bacterium | reverse complement strand
CATCGGTAACCACCCATGCGTGCTCTGAAGGCGCTGCGTCTGTAAAAAGTACGACCTGATTGTTGATGATCTGCACCATGTGCGGGCACCCTTTCTTTTTCCACAGCGCGATGCTTTCACTGCTGGCGGCTGCCAGCAGTGTCAGGCGTCCGGCAAGCTTCTCGTCCATGAACATGGCGCGCATCAAGTTGTAGGTCTCCATGGAGCTGATGCGGATCAGCTCGCCCCAGTCGTCGCAGATGAGCAGCGTGGAATCGTCGCCGCGGCCAAGCCTTTCGTTCAAATCCGCCATGAATGCGTGCAATTGCTCCTGACTCGCATCCTCCAGCGCGTATACGTCCGCGCCTTGTTTGCCGTGTCCGGCAAACCACGCTTTGTCCTTTGTCCAAAGCGCCACGCGCTTCCCGGCGATCGCCTGGCTTTGCTTCGCCAGCATCCGGTACGCGTACCGGATTGCGCTCCGCCCGCTTTCCGGGTGGCGGTACGACACCAGCAGCTGCGCGTTCTTCCCGGTGTTGAAGTATTGCACCGTCATCTTTTCGATATCGTACCCCATGGGGATCATTGTGTCGGATTTCAACGCGGCGATCTTGATGAGATCGTCATACGAGAAACGGCGGCTGGCCGCATTGCTCTTTGCGGCGCTGTATCCGCCTGCGTGCTTTCGCATGTCAACAAACAGTTCCATCAGCCGGGTATTCAGCGTGCTTCCTTCCGGCACTTCGACCGGCATCGCGGCCTGAAATTCCAGCCCCTTGAATATGCCCCGGCCGGGCGCGTGCGATGTCAGCGCAAAGCCCCGCGGCATATCGTATGTGGTCAGATCCTCCGGCCACAGGCAGCAGCTCTGCGCCTCCAGATATCTTCTGAACTCATACGGCACCGTCCTTCTGTCATGCGCCGTGCCGATAATCACCATACCGTGGGAGATGCCCTTGCGGAACAGCTCTTCGAACTGGGCAAGCTCCTTGCCGGATAACCGGCTCATGGCGTCCATGTTGTCGATGAACACGAATATATACGCGAGGGGGCTGTCCCCGTGCGTGAGGTTGTATTCCTCCAGATTGGCAACGCCTTTCTGCTTGAACAGCGCGGCCCGACGGCCCATCTCATTCGCGAGCAGCTTGTACCCGTCCGCGAAATCCCGCGCGTTGGCGCCGATGAACACGTTGCCCATGTGCGGCAGCTCTTCCAGCGTCTTGTTGGGCGCGGCGCCGAAATCGAACAGGTACATGTGCAGCAGCTTCGGGCTGTTCTGCAGCGCGAGCGAAACCATCATCGCAACCATCAGCGTGGACTTGCCGGAATACGCAGGCCCGAAGATCACCATGTGGCTCTTCTCCTGTGCAAAATCCACGACG
>CAYRPW010000469.1:0-1758 GCA_964426145.1 uncultured Oscillospiraceae bacterium | reverse complement strand
ACGGGCATGCGGTAGTCGAATACTTTTTTGCGCTCCATGCCGATGCGCATGGGGGTTACGTCCATGACGTCCAGATCCGTTTCCCCCATGCGGTTGCCGGGCCAGTTCGCGTCGATATGGCAGATGGCGGCCACGAGATCGGGGTGGCACATCGCCACCGCCTGCGCCTGGGCCGCCCCGTTGGAAAACCCGGACAAATACACCCGTTCGGGATCGACGGGGTATTTAGCGATCATGAATCGGATCAGCGCGGCGGCGTATTGGTCGTCGTCGGGCTCGTCGGGCAGCATGCTGCTGTTCCAGGTCATGCGGTTGGTGCTCCAGGGGTATACGGTGATGAAGCCTTCCCGTTCGCCCACTTCGTGAAACTTGGTCACGTCCGCCGTTTCTAAAGGGTTGTCGCTGGCGCCGTGGAAGCACAGCATCAGCGGCACGTGAACGGCGGGCTGGGCTTTCACGCTCCTGGGCACGTGCACAAGAAAGCTGTGGGGCAAACCGTCCGCAAGGCTTGGGTCGTTTTCATACAGGGTCAGCCCGTCGTCCGCGCCGGTCTGCATCCGGGGCTCGATATCCCCCAGGGGCGATGTGTCGGGGCGGCGCACGCGCGAGAACAGCCGCTCATAGGCGGAACGCACCGCCGCCGCGCCCGTTTCCCCGGTCAGCAGCACGCGCGCGCAGGGGTTGACGGGGTTTGCGTACACGGTTTCGTCTTGCGAAGGCACGGCGCCGCATGCACGGATGAAATAATCGGCCGTCGCCCGCGGGCAGCCCGAAAGCACGGCGGGCATAACAGCCCCCGTTGCCGCTTCCAGCGCCTGGGGCGAAAGGACCCCGCCCTCGGAATAGATCGCCGCGGCCAGCTGCGGCTTGAGGGCGGCAAACGCGCAGGCCATGGACGCGCCTGTGCCGAACCCGGCCAGGTAGCGCACGTCGGCCATGGGGTGCCAAAGCTTTTGAAACCGTTCGTCCTTCAGCGGATTGGCGGACGCGGCCAGCGCCATGGAAAACGGAACGCTTTCCTCCGGCGAGTTCAGCTCCCCCTGGATGTGGGTCAGAAAGGCGATATCGTCGGGCAGGGCGGGGTGAAGCTGCCAGTTCCACCGGCCGCCGGAGGGGTTGGGAAAGGCGAGGATCACGTGCCGTTCCTCGGAAAGCGCCTGCAGCCCGCCCGCTGTGAGCATGTCAAGAACCGTGTCTTCGCTTGCGCCGTCCCTTAAGATGATCAGCGCGCTGGTGCGCTTGCCGCAGCGCGGAGGGCCTGCGGGAAAGTAAAGGTACAGGCTGCGCCCACCCGCGCGCGTCAGTGTTTTGCGAATGAGGTTCAATCGGAATCCTCCCCATCGTTTGTGTTTTGGTTTTGTTTCGCGGTAGTTCGGCTTCCGCCTAAGGTTTTCCCGCCGGTTTCCATAGCCGATATTTTACAGGGGCTTATCAATAATTGTTATAGCGGTTTCGTGCGCCGCCGGAATGTTAAAACGGCGCTTTTCAGCGCCGTTAACCTGCTGAAAATGCCACATCTGCGTTGTCACCTGTAGCGGCCTTGTTCTGCGCTTTGCTTGAACAAGGCTACGCCCTTCGTTACCTTCGGCAACTCTGGGGCTAGTCGGGCTTACGCCCTCCCTTTTCGCGATGGTGCGGGCATCACGTACGTCCGTGTACGCTTATCCCCGTCCGTTTTGTTGTCACTTCACTCCCTGTCGGTTGTGAAGTTCTGCAAAACGTCTCATCTTCGGTTCGCTCACAGCTTCGCTGTGGTGT
>CAYRPW010000468.1:0-1761 GCA_964426145.1 uncultured Oscillospiraceae bacterium | reverse complement strand
CTTCGTTTGCGTGCCGCGCGTCATCCCGCGCGAGTCGTTGCGCGGCTTACAGCCTGCGGTTCGTGCTTCATGGGCATGCCTCCTGCAGCACGCGGAGCGTGTTTTGGTACACGGTATACAGCGCGTGCGCAGCCGGGCAATCGCTGTCTGCCAGGCTGCGCCCTGCGTTCACGGCCGCCGCCGCCTCCGGGTCATACGGGATGCGGCCCGTAAAGGGGATGGCGTTCAGCGCGCAGAAACGCTCGATGCTTTGGGTATGCGCCGGGCTTTGGTCGAACTTGTTGACGCACACCGCGGCCTTTGCCTTGAATACGGCGGCGGTCTCTAAAATCCGTTCCATATCGCTGATACCGGATACGGACGGCTCCGCAACGATCAGCACCAGATCTGCGCCGCTGATGGAAGCGATCACGGGGCAGCCGATGCCCGGGGAGCCGTCGATCACGGCGAAATCCGCCTGCGGGGCGGCTCGTGTGAGCGTTGCTTTCACTTCGCTGACCAGTTTGCCGGTATTGCCGCGCCCCATGGTCAGTTCCGCGGTCACGAATACGCTGCCCTGCCGGTACAGCATTACCTGCCCGGCCATATCGTCGTGCAGCGCGGCCGCCCCGCAGGGGCATTGATACGCGCATACGCCGCACCCTTCGCAGGCGTATTCGTTGATTGCGTACACGGCGCCGCTGCGCCGGATGGCGTGAAAGCGGCACGTCTGCGCGCAGAGCCCGCAACTTGTACATAGGGCGGGATCAATCCGGGCTTTTTGCGAACCAATGAAATCTGTCGTCTGAGGCGGGTCGTGCCGGTCCATCACCAGATGAAGGTTGGGCGCATCCACGTCGCAATCGGCAAAAGCCTGTGCCTGTGCAAATCGGATGATCGCGGCCGCAACCGTGGTTTTGCCGGTTCCGCCTTTCCCGCTGAGGATCAAAAGCTTTTTCATCGCGCCGCCTCCGCCCGCAGGGTATCCCATAATCCCAGAAAAACCGGCGCAAGCTCCGGGCTTTCCCAAACGGCAATCCCGCCCCGCGCGCAGATTTCCGCAAGCTTCGGGCTGTACAGTATCTGCATCAATATGGGCGCGTTATGCTCGGCACAGTACTGCATAAGAGGTGGATAAGCGCCGTCCGCCTTGTTGATGATCACGCCGAAGGGTTTGCCGAGCAGAGTGACCAGCCGGTGTACCATTTTGAAATTATGAAATCCGAATGCCGTCGGCTCCGCGACGAGCAGGCAATAGTCCGCGCCGGCGACGGCTTCCATCACCGCACAGCCGCTGCCAGGCGGGCAATCGATCACCGCGTTTCCCTGCGTAACGGTTTGCAGCGCGGCGCGGATCACGGCAACGGCGGACGCCTCCCCGGTGTTGAGAAAGCCGGAAATCACGGGAGTGCCGCGGGTTTGCCCGCGCGATACCGTACCGATTTCCCGGTCGCGCTCCCGCACCGCGCCGCTTGGGCAAACCAACGCGCAGCCGCCGCAGGCGTGGCATACGTCCGCAAACACCTTCGGTTTCCCCTGCACGAATGCCAGCGCGTGAAACCGGCAGAATTCCACGCATTTCCGGCAGCCGATGCATTTGGTTTCCTCAAATTCGGGAACGGATACGCACACCCCGGCGGTATCCGTCTGCTCCGGCTTGAAGAACAGATGGCCGTTGGGCGCTTCGGCGTCGCAGTCTATATAGGCGGCGCCGCCCGATACCGCGGCAAGATTGACGGATACGAACGTTTTGCCGGTTCCGCCTTTACCGCTTAGCACGGC
>CAYRPW010000467.1:0-1762 GCA_964426145.1 uncultured Oscillospiraceae bacterium | reverse complement strand
CTATTTTATAACCGGATGATTCTAACAATCGCCTGCCGGGCAGGGAAACAGGTTCACCATAATATTATAACTTTTATCCGCTTTCGGGAGCAAGTCCGTGCGCGCGCTTTGAAGGAACCATCTGCCGCCATCGCCGAACACGGCGGGCCGCTCATCCTGATTGAAAAAGATCGCCGTCTGCAAGGATAAATCCGTGGAATTCATGTCCGCGTGCCGGTGGGTACAAAAGAATAAACAAAATCGAACAAGCACTCTACGAAATACGGATGTAGAGTGCCCTGTTCTTTGAGTTTAGCAAAAAGCGATGCTCAAAAAGATATAATCAATCCCTTTGCATGGTTATTTTTTCTTAACAGGAATCCAAATTTCACTGTAATAGTTTTCATCCTGGTTGCCTTTGGGATAATCGGACAAAGCGGTGTACATTTCAATGTTATAGCCTGCCGCGATTTCGTAATCCCTGCAATTAGGCAGCCATTCCGAAAAGATTTTATGGTTCACATCTTGCAGGGCTTTCGGCATTGCGCCTCTGCAGGCAAAAACAGCCCAGGTGTGCTTCGGTATGGTCTTTGTGACAAAACCATCCGGTACCGTCGCAGGCGGGTCGTAATTGTCCGCAATCAAATATTCAAACTCATCGGGACCTGCGCCCTCGTCAAGGCATACGCCGTACATTCCGCAGACGATGCTCCCTTTTCCTGTTTCGTAATGCTCCGCCCAAAACTGTGGGATTTCGGATTTTGCCGTATCATAGCCGAACATCCTCGAAGCGCCGATGACTGTGAACGAATCCTTTTCAACAATTTTGTAATCCATAAGATAACCGCCTTCCAATATGAATTTGATTTTGAGCGGAGCAAACGATTTCATCATCGCCCCGTCCTTGCGTACAGCGGCAGGCGTGACGCCGTGAAACCGGGTGAAGGCTTTCGTAAAACTATCCGGTGAATCATAACCGTACTTGAGAGCGATATCCACGATTTTTCCGTCAGTCGAAACAAGTTCGCCGCCGGCAAGCGTGAGCCTGCGTTTCCTGACATATTCGCCGACTGTAAAACCGCAGAGCATCGCAAACCCTTTTTGAAAATAAAACGGAGAAACAAACGCCCGTTTTGCAATGCTCTCGATTTCCAGCTCTTCGGTCATGTTTTCTTCAATATAGCGGACAGCTTCCCCGATCCCTTCAATCCATCCCACAATCACCGCCTCCTCCGTACATTTACATCCTATCAAATTACATGCGCGCATGCCCGATCATTCGTGTTGCGTTTTGTCCGTCGCATAGCATCAATTCTGCGTCCCAGCCCGATCTATCTCCTGCACAGGCAAAACGGGTGCCCTTCTGTATCCAGCAATGTAACGTAATGCGCGCCGCCATATTGCTTGGCGGCTTTGGTTGCGCCGAGACGAACGGCTTTCTCCACGGCAGGCGGCAAATCGTCCACTTGGAAATTGAAGTGCATTTGCTTTTGCTGCTTCCCGGGTTCTTCCGGCCAAATGGGCGGAATGTAGTCGAAGTCACATTGCATAAAATGAACCACCACTCCATTATCGGCAATTAATTTCCTTTGTTATTAAAAGTACCGCTTTCGATTTTTAAAAATGGCCCGATACTCCTGCTCCATTTGAAGAAGGTCAGATTCCGTTATATCGCTGTTGTTAAACCGCCATTTATGGCACAAAGAAAGCAGCGACAGATATTCAATAGCCGGAATATCCTGTTTTACACAACTTAGGATTCGATGTTAGCTTGAGCAGTTTT
>CAYRPW010000466.1:0-1786 GCA_964426145.1 uncultured Oscillospiraceae bacterium | reverse complement strand
CGCCCGCGCCTGCCGCAGCCGGGCCGGTGCGCTGGGGCACGTTTCTGCGGGATGTGTTCTGGTGCTCCCTGGGGGCATACGGCGGGCCGGAAGCGCATTACGGCGTGTTTACCGAGCAGATGGTGATCCGCAAACACTACCTGACAGAGGAAGAACTGCTGGAGCTGATCGCGCTCACGGGCATATTGCCCGGCCCCAGCAGCACGCAGACGATCGTCGCCATCGGCTACAAGGCGGGCGGGCCGGTGCTCGCGTTTCTCACGATGCTGGTGTGGGCGCTGCCCGCGCTTGTGATGATGACCGCGCTTTCCTTTCTGGGCGCGTTTCTGAACGCGGCGCATCTGTCCGCGGAGGGGCTCCGCTTCATCGGCCCGATGGCCGTGGGGTTTATCGCGGTGGCGGCGCTCCGGCTGGGGCGCAAGGTGGTGAAAAACAAGCTGACGCTCTTTTTGTTCCTGGGCGGCGCGGCGGCCACCTACTTCCTGCGCCAGCCGTGGGTGTATCCGCTGGTGCTGCTGTTGGGCGGGGCGGCAAGCGTTGTCGCCTCCAAAGAGAAAAACCTATGGGAACGCCCGCGGGTGCGCCCGCCCTGGGGGGTTCTGGCGGTGTTCGCCGCGCTTGCCGTGGGCAGCGCCGCGGCGGCCCTGCTGTGGAAAAACGAGCTGCTCAGCCTGTTTGCGAGCTTCTACCGCTTCGGTTACCTGGTGATCGGCGGCGGGCAGGTAGTGGTGCCGTACATGTTTACGGAGCTGGTGGAAACCCGCGCGGCGCTGACCAGCCGGGAGTTTTTATCCGGCTTCGGCCTGGTGCAGGGGCTGCCGGGGCCGATGTTCAGCTTCAGCGCGTACGCGGGCGGCCTTGCGGCGCGGGGCGGCGGCGCGCTGTACCAGATCGCGGGAGCGCTCACGGCGGGCATCGCCATCTTTCTGCCGGGAATATTGCTGATCTATTTCGTTTACCCGGTGTGGGAAGGCCTGAAAACCATCCGGGGCATCAAGGTGTCGCTTTCCGGCATTACGGCGGTCGCGGGCGGGCTGATCGCCATCGCCGCGTTCATCCTGCTGCAAAAAAGCGGCTTCACCCCGGAAAACCTGCTGGCGACGCTCGTCACGGCCGCGCTGCTTCTGACGAAGAAAGTGCCCGCGCCGCTGCTCGTTGCGGCGGCGCTTGCCGCGGGTTTCCTCCTGTAACAGTTATCCGCGCCGAATTGACGGTTGTGGGCGCGGATGGTATAGTGGGCGTACGGAAACGTATGCGGAGGGATTCTATGGAATTTCTGAAGGCGCTGCTCAAAGGCGTGATCATCGGGATTGCCAACGTCATTCCCGGCGTATCCGGCGGAACCATGATGGTGTCCATGGGGATATACGACACGCTGATCGGCAGCATCACCGGCCTGTTTCGGCATTTCGGCAGGAGCGTGAAAACGCTGCTTCCGTACGCGCTGGGCATGTTATTTGGCATCGTGGCGCTGGCAAGCGTGCTTACGTATTTATTTTCCAACTATCCGCTGCCCACGTCCACGGCGTTCATCGGCCTCATCCTGGGCGGCGTTTCGCCGCTGCTGAAAAAGATCGACCTGAAAAAGGTCAACGGCCTTTCGATGCTTCTGTTCCTCCTTTTCCTTGCGCTGATCGTCGTGATGGCGGTCATGAACCCGCAGGAAAAAAGCGTGTCCGTTGATTTTTCGTGGCTGCAGGCGCTGGCGCTGCTTGTGGTGGGCGTAATCGCAAGCGCTACGATGATCGTGCCGGGCGTGAGCGGCTCGATGGTGCTGATGCTGCTG
>CAYRPW010000465.1:0-1794 GCA_964426145.1 uncultured Oscillospiraceae bacterium | reverse complement strand
TTCCTTTCGGAGCTCGGCATCGGCCAGAGCGGGCTGGACCGGCTGATCCAGGCCAGCTACCGGCTGCTGGGGCTGATCTCGTTCTTCACCGTCGGCGAGGACGAGTGCCGCGCGTGGACGATCGAAGCCGGCACCAAGGCGCCGCAGGCGGCGGGCAAGATCCACACCGATTTCGAGCGCGGGTTCATCCGCGCGGAAATCGTTGCCTACGAGCAGCTGATCGCCCAGGGCAGCATGGCCGCGTGCAAGGAAAAAGGCATGGTGCGCAGCGAAGGCAAGGACTATGTGATGAAGGACGGAGACGTGACGCTGATCCGCTTTAACGTATAACGGATCGGCAAATGCCGCCTGAACGCCATCGCACAAGCGCTTTCATCATCCATTCCCTATGAGGAGAACACCATGAGCAGGATCAGCTTTTTTATCAAACGCGCCGTGCGGATTGATTTCAAGCGCATGGGAAAGACCCTGGATTTCCTTGCGGCAAAAAGCGGAAAAAGCCGCGCGTGGCTGATTTGGGATATGACCCGCTGCGCGCTTTTATACAACGCGGGTTACATGGATTATAAAATCGCCGAGATGTACCGCCTGAACGACGCGCAGAAGAAAACCGTGATCACGCGCGGCATCAGCAACACCATCGTGCGGCGCATGAACGACAAGGCATTCTGGCACTTTTTCGACGATAAGGCGACCTTCAACACCCTGTTTGCGGACGATATCAAACGCGGCTGGATGAAATTCGGCCCCGATACGCCCATGGCCGACCTGCTGGCGTTCCTCAGACAATACCCGGATCTCATCGCCAAGCCTTTGGAGGGCTCCTCCGGCGTGGGCATCGCGCGGTATACGCAGGCAGATTTCGAGGGCCGGGAGGAAGCCTTCCGGCAGGAGCTGATTCTACACAACATCGGCATTCTGGAGGAGCGCGTCATTCAGCACGACCGTATGATGCAGCTGTGCCCGACGTCCGTCAACACCATCCGCATCGCCACGCTGCTGGGCGAGAAAAAGCAGGGCGTAGTGTACGCATTCTTACGCATCGGCAACGGCAACGTGATGGACAACGTGGATTGCGGCGGCATGGCCGCCCGCGTGGACCTTGCGACCGGCAAGCTGCTGACCGTGGGCGCGGACAAGGCGGGGAACGTGTACGCCGTACACCCGATGACGAGCACGCCGATCGTCGGCTTCGAGGTGCCCTATTTTCAGGAGGCCTTGGCCATGTGCCTGCGCGCCGCGCAGAAGGTGCCGCAGATGCGCTTCATCGCGTGGGATGTGGCCATCACCAACGCCGGCCCCTGCTTCATCGAAGGCAATTCCTTCCCCAGCCACGCCGTACCCCAGTTCGCCGCCCATTACCCCGACGGGATGGGGATCATGCGGGAGTTCCGGGAGTTTATGGAGATTTGATTGAATCCGCGCGCTTTTGACCGTTATCGGTTCCGTTATTCCGTACTTTCATCGTTCCTGCCCTTGACCAAGGCTACCCGGAGCGGGGACGCCGGTTAATCCAGGAGCCGTTTTGTAATCGACACCCTTCGCCGCACGCCGGTAGTTCCAAGGGTGTTCATCGTGTACAGCTGCGGTGAAACGGAGGGATTGCCTTTGTGCCACGCGGATAGCGAACGGGTGCGGCAGATTTCCACATTGCAGCGCGACGACGGAAGCTTCGGGCATTTTCATACGCTCAGCAAGCCGACCAAGGCACGGCCGATGACCACCGAACAGGCGCTCCGGCGGCTGCGCGCGCTTGGGCTGGCACCGGAGGCCCTCGCGGGAATCGAGGGCGAA
>CAYRPW010000464.1:1349-1799 GCA_964426145.1 uncultured Oscillospiraceae bacterium | reverse complement strand
CGCTTAACCCGTGCAGCACCAGCACCGGCAGCGCTCGCTGAAGGCTGGCGGCAATCATGCCGTCCTCATCCCCCGCGCTTGCCAGCGCCGCCCTCTCCCCCGCTGAAAGCGGGCGCGGCAGCAGAAATCCCTTCATCAGTTCCCCGGCGATATGCTCGCAGTCGCAGGCGCTTCCGCCGTTGCCGCACAGCAGCAGTTTACCCCCGTGACGGAAGCAGGTAAGCAAAATATCCAGCGCGGCCTGCAAATCCTTCCCCATGCCCGCAAGCGCGGGCCTCTCCCGAATCAGCGTTTCCAGCGCGGGATGCAGTATGTTCATAAGCAATTCCTTTCCCAAAGCGGTTGTCGGGGGATATTACCCCATTTTAAAGGGCGCCAGCGGCAGCCCGTTGGTTCCGAATACGTTCACACGGCCGTAATTCACCCACGCGTACCGGGCCGCCAGCGGCC
>CAYRPW010000464.1:0-1339 GCA_964426145.1 uncultured Oscillospiraceae bacterium | reverse complement strand
CGTCGCGTCCGCGGGCACAAACACGCCCTTTTCGTCCGCCAGTTCAAACAGGGCAGGTTCGCCGCGGGCCGTTACCGCCGCGGTCAGTTCCACCACCAGTTCCGTTCCTTCGCGCCAGACATACCGCGCGCGCGGGCTTTCCGGCGCGTCGGTACGCCCGTATACCACCCGCAACGCCTGTTGGAACAGGCGATCCCCCACGGTCTTTTTATCCGTCGGGTGGATGTTGTCCAACTCCCCCGCGTCAATCAGCACCGCCAGCCCCACGTTGCGCGCGGCCAGCCATACCTGTTCCTGCGCCTGCCGCAGTTCCGCCCAACGGTGATCGTCCGCCTCGTAACTGTTGCGGAACATCGGCAGCTGCGCGTACAGAAACGGCAGTTCCGGATCGCGGAACAACCCGCGCCAGAACGTGATCAGCGAGCCCATCAGTTCCCGGTACAGCCCGGGATGTTTCGTGTCTTCCTCGCCCTGATAATACAGAATTCCCGTCAGCGTACAGGGCGCCACGCGCTTCACCATGGTTTCGGCCAGCCCTGCCGGGCGGAAACCGCTTTTGCGCGACGCGGGCGGGTTCCACGGGCAGGGTGCGACAAGTGCGGCCACCTCCGGCCAGGGGATGCCGGGATGCTCCGCCCGCACCTTTTCCACGCTCCGGTTCCAATCTTCCAGCTTCTCGTCATGGGCGCGCACCTCGGCGTCGCACTCCGCGTCCGATTTGGCGGCGATACTTGCGGTAAACTCCGTCCACAGTGCCTCGCCCGCGTCGGTGGCGCGCAGGGCAGCTTCGTCCAGCCAGCAGGCGACCGATGTGCCGCCCCAGTAACAATCAATGATGCCCACCGGCACATCCAGTTCCGCCCGCAGCCTCGCCGCGAAATGGTATGCCACGGCGCTGATGTCTCCGCAGTCTCCCGGTCGAACCGTTTTCCATCCGCTGGCCTGTTCCGCGGCCAGCAGCGCCACGTCCGCTACCGCCAGTTTCGGCACGTTATAATAGCGGATCAGCGGATCGTCCGGAGTGAAACCCAGACTTTTATCAGGCGCAGGCGTCATCCCCCGCCACTCGGATATCTGGAACCGGTTCAACTCTGTATTCAGCATGAAAATGACCACGCGGTCCACCGGATACAGCTCGCGCAGCATGGAAATAACGTTGTCCTTCAGCTGCCCCAGGTCGACAATCAGAGTCAGCGAGCGGCTGAATTCGTTCAGCGCCTGTCTCTGGCGCTCCTGCCGGCTTTCCGCTCCGGCCAGGCCAAGCACCCGCCGGATCAACGCTTCCTTTATCATGCCTCTCACCGGGGAAAGAAATATAAATTGTATAGAAACCTGGAAT
>CAYRPW010000463.1:994-1808 GCA_964426145.1 uncultured Oscillospiraceae bacterium | reverse complement strand
AAGGATTACAAACCCTATGCGGACGACACCAAAGCGCTCCCCACCATTAAGTTTACGGAAGATGAGAACGCCGAGCTTTCCGTGCTGATGGCAGACCTGTCTACCGCCATTAAAGAAGGCATGCTGGGTTTCTTCACCGGCTCCAAGGATGTCGACACCGAGTTTGACTCCTGGCTGCAGGACCTGAACAGCAAAGGCTTAAGCCGCCTTACGGAAATCTATCAGAACGAGTACAACGCGCAGTTTAAATAGTCTTCGCACCCTGTAACGGGAAAGCCGCCGCTTCGGCGAGTTTACAGCCGTTGAAGCGGCGGCTTTCTGCCAGGATACCGGCAGCGATGCGCCCGCAACGTCGTGTCCATCAATATAAAAAATGATTCAGGCAAGCGCTGATTCCCCCGATTAACAACTACTTAGGTTCAGCGTTTTCCTGAGGCATTTAACAAAACAGAGTGGAAGTGTGACAATGAAGATCAGCCAGGCAAGAGAATTTATCCAACGGGCTTTACCCGCATCGGATCAGATCAGCATTACGGACGATGTGATTGATTCGTTCGCCGCCCATGCAGTGATGCTGCGAAACGATGTGGAATGGTGCAGAAATTTGCCGGAAGATATCTTTCTTGCTTACGTATTATTTCCCCGCGTGAACAACGAACATCTGGAAATTCATCGCGAAGAAATTTATCGGGTCGTTGATGACGAGTATGAGGGACGAGCCCTCGTAGCTCACGGCTATCGCCGTATATTTCTGAGCCACGGCTCTCGGCACTGTCTCAACCGCGTGCGTGTCAACGGCGTAGGTGTCGAGCGT
>CAYRPW010000463.1:0-984 GCA_964426145.1 uncultured Oscillospiraceae bacterium | reverse complement strand
GCATACGGGATATGAACATGCGGCAGGCCGCGCTGGAAGTCAACTTCTGGTGTTTTGAAAAAGCGACGTACTGCACAACAGACAACAGAACAGCCAGCGCGAAAACGGTGATCAAACGGGCCTGCGGTCGCTGCGGTGAGGAATCCACCCTGCTGGTCTGCGCCCTGCGCGCGGTTGGCATCCCCGCGAGGCAGATTTATGTCCCCCGTTGGGCCCATTGCGACGATAACCACGCATGGGTTGAAGCCTATGTGGACGGCGCGTGGCACTATATGGGCGCGTGCGAGCCGGAAACCGAGCTGGACAGCGGCTGGTTTACATCCGCCGCGTCGCGCGCCATGATTATCCATACGGTCGCTTACGGCGTATGCCCTGCCGGTGAAGAAATGCTTTCGGAGGATCACCACCGCTGCCTTCTCAACCGCACGAAAGCCTATGCGGAATGCGCGTCGATACGGATACGGGTTCACAGCGCCGGAACGCCGCTGGCTGGCGCGCGCGTAGCGTTGGAGCTGTTCAACGAAGGCGAGCTTGTGCCCATCTCCACGTTAAGCACCGATTGCGACGGCTGCATCGGCGTCACGGTTGGGCTTGGCGGCCTGCACCTGCAAATATCATATGAGGATCGCTTTGTTACCGCAGTCATCGACACGCGGGAAACGACTTCCCTTGACATTGATTTTTCAACAAGCAAAGACATCCGCCACAGCACCGACGCTCTGGAGTTGTTCGCGCCGGCGGAAACCCGCTTTAACCACTCCAAAGAATCCGCCGAATACGAGCAAAGGCTTGCGCAGTGTGTGAAAAAACGGACGGCCTGCATCGCGACCTTCGCGGCGGAAGATGATTTGCTGGAAAAGGCCAAAGGGAACGCTCCTGTGATCGCGGATTTCTTAGCCAACGGCTCTGGAAGTATGGCGGAAAAGCGCGCGCTGCTGCACTCGCTCGCGGAGAAGGACCTTGCGGATAGTACCGCCGAGGTGC
>CAYRPW010000462.1:292-1812 GCA_964426145.1 uncultured Oscillospiraceae bacterium | reverse complement strand
CGCTTCAGAGCGCTTTCCAGGGATTCGTTCTCTCGGATACGTACCTCGGACACTGCTATCCCTCCCCTCGCTCATCTCGCTTGCCTCCCGGCCCAACAGGCGTACGGGAAATCACAGCTATTACTGGTAGATTATACTGCTTTGCGCGGTATGCGTCAACCATGAATTTCTAATTCCCGCTGATTTTCTGACGCACGGCGGATTTCACACCATTCGCGCAGACAGCCGTTCGCCGCCGAGCACGTGAAAATGCAGGTGGGAAACCGACTGGCATGCGTCCGCGCCGCAGTTGGTGACCACGCGGTAGCCGGTTTCCTCGATACCCAGCAGCCTTGCCGTTTCGCGGCAGGCGCGCAGGCAGGCAGCCAGTTCCGCGTCCGTCAGCTGATCCGCCTCCGACAAACCGGACACGTGCCGTTTGGGCACCACCAGCACGTGGACCTTCGCCTGCGGGCCGATATCGTGGAACGCGTAGGTGAATGCGTCCTCATACACCTTTTTGGAGGGAATTTCCCCTTTGATAATCTTGCAAAACAAACAGTCATCCATTGCGCTCATCCTCCTTGCCGGGTATTTCCACGGCTTCCCCGCGCATTCCTTCTTTGGTGAGCGCAGTCAGCCGCGCGGAAACGATCTCCCCCACCCGGCCGTGCGGCAGCACGACCGGGATATACTGCGGCGTATAACCGGCCAGAATGCCGCCGTGCCTGCGTTCTTCGATCAGCACCGGCTGCACGGTGTGAAGCATCCGCTGCCGGTATGCCCGGGAGAGTTCACCGGCGGCTTGCATCAGCCGCTTAACGCGCTCGTCCTTGACCTGCTTGGGCACCGGATCGGGCATCGCGGCCGCCGGGGTGCCTTCCCGCGCGCTGTAGGGAAAGACGTGGATTTTCATAAACCCCACCGTACGGCAAAACGAAACCGTCTGCATGAATTCCTCGTCCGTCTCCCCGGGGAAGCCTACGATCACATCGGTCGTCAGGGCGGCATCCGGGAAACCGTCCCGCAGTTTCTGCGCGGCCCGCAGGAACTGCTCCGTGTTATACCGGCGCTTCATGCGCGCAAGCACCGTGTCGCTGCCCGATTGCAGCGCCAGATGAAATTGCGGACAGAGCTTTTCTTGTTTGACGATCGCCTGCAGGAATGCGTCGTCAACGATGACCGGTTCCAGCGACCCAAGGCGGATGCGGCGGATGCCGTCTGCCTCCGCCGCAGCGGCAATCGCGGCGGTAAGGGAAGGTTTATCGGGCAGATCACGCCCGAAACTTGACAGGTGCACGCCCGTGAGCACAACCTCCTGAAACCCCGCTGCGGACAGCGCTTCCGCCTCCCGGCGGATATCATCGATCGGACGGGAGCGGATACCGCCGCGCACCGACGGCACGATGCAAAACGTGCAGCGGTTGTCGCAGCCTTCCTGAATTTTCATCAGCGCGCGGGTATGCCCCTGGTGCCCGCGGATGGACAGCGGCTCGAACGCGGCGTGGCGCAGGCTTTCCACGGCAACGGTCTGCGTGTTC
>CAYRPW010000462.1:0-282 GCA_964426145.1 uncultured Oscillospiraceae bacterium | reverse complement strand
ACTGCACGCCCAGAATCAGCCGCGCGCCCGTTTCCCGAAGCGCTTCGCCCTTATGCTGGGCCAGGCAGCCGGTGATGATCAGTTCCCCGTCGGGGTTTTCCCGCCGGAAACGGCGCACCGCCTGCATGCTTTTCTGTTCGCCCGTGCCCGTGACCATGCAGGTGTTAACGACATACACGTCCGCGGGAAGGCCGTCGTCCTGGGTACGGTAGCCGCGGGCCAGAAATTGTTCCAGCATGGCTTCGCCGTCATATTGATTCACCTTGCAGCCCAGGGTGTAGA
>CAYRPW010000461.1:0-1822 GCA_964426145.1 uncultured Oscillospiraceae bacterium | reverse complement strand
GGCGTTTTTCAGCACAAAATGGCATTTGCGATTGTCAGCGAATGGAAAGATCACAAGTAAAGCAAAAACCGCAACCCCTTACGGATTGCGGCTTTGCTGTTTCTGTTGGCGGAGAAGGAGAGATTTGAACTCTCGCGGCGATTATCTCGCCCTACTCCCTTAGCAGGGGAGCCCCTTCGGCCACTTGGGTACTTCTCCAAGCCTTATGATGCTGTATGGGAGCGGGTTTGGCGGAGAGAGAGGGATTCGAACCCCCGGTGCATTGCTGCATCACTGGTTTTCAAGACCAGCGCCATCAACCGCTCGGCCATCTCTCCAGGGATGAGGAACCAGCGAGAGCTATTATAACAGGGAAACCTAAGATAGTCAACGGAAACGTACGGCTAAATTAACGGCCGCAGCATACGGCGCGTAAGGATTTTGATCCCGCAATCACGCTGCCGCAGCCGCCGTTTACGGCCGTATTCCGGCAGCTTTTTCCCGCTGCGTTTGATCATCCGTCCCCCGGCGCCCGATCCGGCGGCTACCTGGGTATACTCGGGTACTCGTAACCCTCGCTTGTCTCCCGCATCACTTGTTTAAGCTGCACGGACGCTACGGCGTTCTCGCGCAGTTCCACCGAAACGGCAAGCCGCCCGTCGTGCGGCCAGAGCGTTTTGGTGCCGGTCAGCGGCTTGCCGCTTGCACGCAGCAGCGCGATTTCGGCCTGCCCCGGTGATGCCGGCTCCCCCAGCTCGTGCCATACTTTGAGCGGGTTGCACACCGTTTCGTCCACCATCCGGGTGATCTGCACCCACTCGCCGTCCTCCGCGGGCAGGGATATTTCCACCTCCCGCGTTTCCCTGGTATCCTGGCACAGGTTCCACAAAACCGCCCGGTAACCGCCGTTTTGGTCTTTCACCACCACGCAGTCCTCCGCCCGGAATACGGGCTCACCCTGCAGCCCGGCGAAGAACTGAAACGCCCAGAATGTTGGTTTGGGAATGGATCCGTTGGCAAGCATGCCGAACCCGCCGTGGAACGGACGGCCGGGAACGCCCTGTTCTTCAAACACGTCTCCGAACGTCCAGTACGAATAGGACGCGCATACGTCGCCCAGCTTGCTGAGCAGGGCGGCGATCAGCGCCGCGTTATAGTTAGTGTCATGCGTCGGGCAGAAGGGATGGTATGACGTGTTGAATTCCGTAATATGCATGTCCATGCCCCGGTATTCCGGAAAGCCGTCGATGATCGCCCGCGTTTCGATCGCTTCGCTGATCGCCTGCTGCGGCGCATTCATTTCATGATACAGATACCGCCCGCGCTTTACCGGCTGCTTACCCAGATACAGGTGGCGCGTAACGAAATCCAGGGGCACGGCGTGATCGCGGCAGAAGGCAAGAAAATCGTAAATCCAGGCAAGCGACCCTTCCCCGCCGCAGATTGCGGGGCCGCCGACCTTCATGCCCGGCAGCACGCTTTTCACGGCCTGAACGCTTACCTGATACAGTTTGAAATATTCCGCCTTATCGGCATGCTCCCAAAACCCCGGCAGATTGGGTTCGTTCCACACCTCCACGGGCCAGGCGGTAACTTCCGCCTCGCCGTAACGGGCGACCAGATGGCGGAGGAAAGCGCGGATCAGCTCCGCCCACCGTTCATAATCCTTCGGCGGCGTGGTATTGCCCTTCCAGTAAAAAATCGTCTGTTTGCCGCTGGCCAGCGCATCGGGCATGAACCCAAGCTCCAGAAACGGGCGGATTTGAAGCGCAAGATAGCTGTCCAGCACGCGGTCCAGGTAGGTGAAATTATACGCAGGCCTGCCGTCTTCGGTCTCGGTATA
>CAYRPW010000460.1:812-1826 GCA_964426145.1 uncultured Oscillospiraceae bacterium | reverse complement strand
TTGTCGCTCGTGAACCGTTCCTTCAGGTCGCTAGGCGTGCCCTTGGCGACGATGTCGCCGTTGTCGATGACGATGACGAAATCCGCCTCCGCCGCCTCCTCCATATAATGCGTGGTGAGGAAGATGGTCATGCCCGTGTCGCGCTGGAGCTTCGTGATGGTCTCCCAGACGTTTCTGCGCGTCTGCGGGTCGAGGCCGGTGGTCGGCTCGTCGAGGAAGAGGATCTTCGGCGTGTTGACCAGCGCGCGGGCGATGTCGCAGCGGCGCCGCTGTCCGCCGGAGAGCTTGCCGTACGGGCGGTTGAGGATCTCCGTGATGCCGACGCGTTCGGCGACCTCGTCGATCAGGATGCCGAGGCGCTTGCCGCGGACGCCGTAAAACCCCGCGCGGATGGCCAGGTTTTCCTTCACGGTGAGCAGGGGGTCTAATAGCCCATCCTGAAACACCGCGCCGATGCTGCGGCGGATGGCGTTGTCGTCCTTGCCGAGCGTGTGCCCGTCCACGACGATCGTACCCGCGTCCGCCTGCAAAAAGGTGCAGATGATGTCGATGGTGGTGGATTTTCCCGCGCCGTTGGGGCCGAGAAACGCGAAGATCTTGCCGCTCTCCACGTAAAAATCGATCCCCTTGACCGCGTGCACCGGGCCGTACGACTTGTGCAGGCCGGTCACTTCGATGATGTGATCCAAACAATTCCCCCCGTTTCTGCGATGGCGATTGTATTGCCCGTATCGTATCATGGCATGCGGTATGCGCGCAAGAATCCGCATTGAATTTTACAAGTGGAAATATTTATTTTACGGGCGTCCCGCGCTGATTCGTCGCGATAAAAACCAATCCCCGCTGATCGATTCCGGCGGGGGCTGATTGCAATGCTGTTAAGAAGAGAAGGAAGAGAAGTTGGAATCGTTTATTCCGCGAGGACCACCCGGTCGCGCCCTTCGTGCTTCGCGCGGTAGAGCGCGTTGTCCGCGGCCTTGAGCAGATGCTCGATGGCGGAGGAGTCGGAGGGAT
>CAYRPW010000460.1:0-802 GCA_964426145.1 uncultured Oscillospiraceae bacterium | reverse complement strand
ATCCTCAGGGTAGGCGGCAACGCCAATGGAGATGGTGCATTTGGCAAGCGGCTTGCCGAGATGATAGACCAACAGCTCTTTCACGCTGTTGCGAATCTCCTCCGCGCGTTCACGCGCCTGCTCTTTGGCAGCGCCCGGCAGAACGACGAGAAATTCCTCGCCGCCGTACCGGCAGACGATATCCGACCCGCGGAAGTGGCGGTTTAGAAGGACGCCGAGTTCGCGGAGCAGCGCGTCGCCCGCGTCGTGCCCCTCGAGATCGTTAAACCGCTTAAAGTGGTCGATGTCGAACATCAAGATGCCGACCGGCACATGTTCACGCGCGGCGCGGCTGAGCTCGCGTTCCAGCGTTTCCTCCATATACCGCCGGTTATAGAGCCCCGTCAGCGCGTCGCGAATCGACTGCTGCCGCAGGGTCTCCTTGAGTTTCAGGTTGGAAAGCGCGAGCGCGATATGCTCGGCAACCATGGTGAGAAGCTGCGCCTTGTGCTCCGTGTAGAGCGTTTCCTGCGGCGTTTCCGCCGCGTTTGCATGGTTCATGTGCAGAATGCCGATGGCTTCCCCGTTGATCGTGAGCGGAATACAGAGGTAATCCCCGGTGGAAGGGCCGTTGATATGCGAGCATCGAAGTCCCGGATGCTGCGCGTCCACCAAGTGGCTTCTGCCGCGGCGGATCGCCCAGCAGTCTGTCGGCTCAAAAACAGGCGAGGTATAGATCGGATCGCCCCAACTGCTGACCATCTCGGCAAAATTCTTCGAATCTTTGATCAGATAAAGCGCGCCGTGGCTGGCCGGGCATATC
>CAYRPW010000459.1:0-1830 GCA_964426145.1 uncultured Oscillospiraceae bacterium | reverse complement strand
CTGTACGCAGCGGCATACGCGAAATACGAAAAGGCGCTGGAGTTCAAGCCGGACAAGCACGAAGCGCTCAACAACTGGGGAAGCGCGCTTTCCGATCAAGCCAAGGCCAAAACCGGCACGGAGGCCGACGCTCTGTACGCAGCGGCATACGCGAAATACGAAAAGGCGCTGGAGTTCAAGCCGGACATGCACGAAGCGCTCAACAACTGGGGAAACGCTTTATCTAGTCAAGCAACTCGAAAACTTGGAAAAGTAAAAGTACGCCTCCAAAAAGAAGCATATGACGTTCTGGCAAAGACTGTTGCATTAGGCGGGAGTGTGTATAATTTCGCTTGTATCAACGCCATATTGAATGTTAGAAACAACGCCTTCCAATACCTGGATAAAGCACTGAATGATCATGAAATCACTGTTGAATATGTAGAAAACGATGATGACTGGGCATCGTTGAAAGATGATAAAGAATTCATAAAAATCCTCAACAAATATAGGTAAGGACTCTTAAGCAAACGTTATTTCCGTTCCTTCTGGCACACCGGGCACAGGTAAACGCTGCCGCCCATGTAAGGCGCTTTGATGATTGTAGCGCCGCAGGCCGGGCAGGGCTTGCCAACGGTGTATTTGGACATCAATGTTTGGTAGCCGCCGGGTTTGCCGAACAGATCGGTTTCCGTGTCGCGGCCGCCCTGGTTCACCATCGTTTGCAGGGTGGTTTTCAGGCTGCTAAACAGCACTTCCATTTCCTGCTCCGTCAGCCTGCCGATTTTCGTTTTCGGGTGGACGCGCGCAATGAACAGAATATCCTGCAGCACGCCGTTGCCAAGCCCGGGGATGCGCTGCTGGGTTGCCAGAAACGCCTTGGCGCTTAGATTTGCGTTTTCCTCCGCCATCTCCAGAAAATATGTAAGGTCAAACAGATCCGACCGGGGCGAGGGCTTGCGCTTGGCCACCAGATAGTATTCGTTGGTATTCTGCCCCTGCGCATACACCCACAGCCCGCCGTACATCTGCACGGTGCAGACGACCGCGGAACCGTCGGTGAAGCGGATCAGCAGCTGGTGCTTCTTGGGCAATGCCTCGCCCGGGGCGAAATAACGGATATTCACACCCTCGGCCAGCAGAATGCGCTGGTCCTGCACGGCGATTTCCACCTTGCCGCCTACGCCTTTTGCCTCGCCGAACACCCGCCCGTGCAGCCGGTCGTGATACGCCGCCGGATCGCCGGAATACCAGGCGAATTTGTGCGGAGACTGGTTTGCCTCCACAGCTTCGATCATCTTGCCCTTGACGGTATCGTTCAATTGTCCGGCCAGGGTGATGCTCTCCGGCAGCTCGATCATATCGACGCCCCCTGCATTTTACATTTCTGTTCCTACAATACCAGATTTGTACCAATCCTGCAATGAGAAAAAACCGCCGGGCTGATCCCGGCGGTATGTGTTTGGCTATCGCAGTTCTTAGTGTTTCGCTTTGATCGCGGCATGCGCGGCGGCAAGCCGTGCGATGGGCACGCGGAAGGGCGAGCAGCTGACGTAGTTCAGGCCTGCGTTGTGGCAGAACTCCACGGAGGACGGATCGCCGCCGTGTTCGCCGCAGATGCCCAGTTTCAGGTCTGCGCGGGTTTCGCGGCCGAGCTTGGCTGCCATCTGCACAAGTTTGCCAACGCCGTTCTGATCCAGCTTGGCGAAGGGATCGCTCTCGAAAATCTTGCCCTGGTAATAGCTGTCCAGGAACTTGCCGGCGTCGTCGCGGCTGAAGCCGAACGTCATCTGCGTCAGGTCGTTGGTGCCAAAGGAGAAGAATTCCGCTTCCTTGGCAATCTCATCGGCC
>CAYRPW010000458.1:1601-1851 GCA_964426145.1 uncultured Oscillospiraceae bacterium | reverse complement strand
TTCCATGGCGCTTGGCATATGGCTGACGTTTTTGTACGGCCTGCCGGTGCTTGCGGCCGGGATCATCAGTTTCGGCGTGGGGATATTTTACTCGTTTACCCCGATCTCCATTTCACGCACGCCGTACGGCGAAATTGCCTCGGGACTTACGGAAGGGTTTCTGGTCATCTTCCTTGCCGTGTTCGTAAACGCGCACACGGGTTCCGCCCGTTACGCAGAGCTTTGGTTCAGCGGGCGTTTGCTTACGGGG
>CAYRPW010000458.1:0-1591 GCA_964426145.1 uncultured Oscillospiraceae bacterium | reverse complement strand
ATTGGCTGAGCATGTCCACACTGCTGCTGCTGGCCTTGCCCAACATGTGCTGCACCTCCAACATCATGCTCGCCAACAACATCTGCGACGTGGAGCGCGACGTGCAAAGCAAGCGCTATACGCTGCCCTACTATATCGGGCGCAAGCATGCGCTTGCGCTTTACAAAATTCTCTATATCGCGGCTTACGCCGTGATTCCCGTGTCCGTAGCCTTCGGAGTTTTACACCCCGTAACGCTTGCCGCGCTGATCACCGCGCCGTTCGTATTTCGCAACGCCGCGAAGTTTGCCAAACATCCCGTGAAAGCGGAAACCTTTGTACTGACGATACGAAACTACACCTTGCTTCTATACGCGTACATGTTCACGATACTCGCGGGGTTCGGGGTCACGCTTCTTTCCTAGTCTTCCGGTTGGATCAGCGCGCGGAAGCCATCCGTCATGGTGATCTCTCCGTCCGGCGCTACCCAGCATGCTTCAACGCCGCCGATGCTTTGGATCAGCGCCATACCCTGTTCCAGCGGCATGCAGAAGAGCGCCGTGCTTAAACCGTCCGCAAGACCGGAATCTGCGGTTACTACGGATATCCCGATAAAATAAGTAGTCGGCATCAGCGTGTCCGGGTCGATGATATGGTGGTATTTCACGCCGTCTACCACGTAATACCGCTGATAGGAGCCTGAGGTTACGACGGACAGATGATCAATGCTTAATGTAAACAGGCTGGTCTGCTCCGATTCCAGATCCGGGTTCTGAATGGCGACGTTCCAGGCGGAACCGTCCGGTTTTACGCCGATTGCGCGCACGTTACCCCCGATGGATAACAACACGCTGCTTCTCCCGGTTTGCTCAATCTGCTGCGCCATACGCTCGGTTGCGTACCCTTTGGCGATCGCGCCGACGTCCAGCGACATCAACGGATCTTTCAAGTACACCGTGGACGCTTCCTCGTCGATCACCATATCGTAAATATTCACGTGCTTTGCCGCTTCCAGCAGGTCTTCCATCGGCGGCAGCTGCGCGTTTTCCGGGTCGTCGATCCCCGCCTCACGGTATTGGTGCCAGATTGTAAGCACCGCGCCCATGGCAACGTTGGTTTTTCCGCCGGTCAGCTCGTATATTTCTACGCTTTCGAGCAGCAGATCAATAATCCGCCGGTCTACCGTCACAGGTTGAATCCCGGCGTTGTCGTTGATCGTTTTCACGGACGCCGCGGCAGAATCGCTGTAGATATCGTACAGCGCGTGATATTCGGCCAGGCCGTTTTTCACTTGCTGGGAAAAGACTGTGTATTGCTCTTTATCCGTATCGTAGCCGATAACCTGCGACACCGTATCGAACAGGTCCAGAAACGTCGTTTTATACTGCGTATTTTGGGGCTGCGCGGCGCTGCCGCAGCCCGATAATGCCGCAACCGCAATCACCAGCAGGATTGTAAGGAAACCGAAGCGGAAAGCACGTTTTTGCATACCGTTGAAGAAACCTTTCTGTAATGGTTCGGGAAAACAAAGACGCCGGTTTCGGAAAATGAAACCGGCACTTTGTTTCCATTCGGTCAGTGATTAGTTCGCAGCGGCAAATGCAGCGGCAAT
>CAYRPW010000457.1:0-1861 GCA_964426145.1 uncultured Oscillospiraceae bacterium | reverse complement strand
AACACCAGGGATACGTCCTTGATCATCATCACGAACTCGTTGCACAGCGGGGGGATCATCCGCCGGATGGACTGCGGGATCACGATGGTGCGCATGGTCTGCCCGTAGGTCATGCCCAGCGCCTTGGCGGCCTCGCTCTGCCCCTTGTGGATGGACTGGATGGCGGCGCGCACGATCTCCGCGCAGTAGGCGGCGGAGTTCAGCGAAAACGCGATCAGCGCGGCCAGGAACGCGCCTTTGTAAACGGCTTCCGAATCCATGGCGCTGAAAATGCCGCGCCAGGAAAACCCGAAGATCACTGGCGCTGAGAAGTACACCACGAACAGCTGGATCAAAAGCGGCGTGCCGCGGAAGAAGAAGATGTAAGCGCTGGACAGTTTACTGATGATTTTGTTTTTGGAGATCTTGCCAAGCGCCAGGAATATGGCCAAAACGGCGCCGATGACCATGGAAAGCGTGGTCAGAAGCAGCGTCAGCTTCACGCCGTGCAGCACGTTTTCCCCGGAGCCCAGCATCCGGTAGGTGTAGTTGACCATCTGGCCTGCAAATTTCGCGAAACCTTCATCCGCGTGAAAAATTTGCCCCGCGAAGCCCACGTAGGCTTCCTTCACGGCTTTCGCGCCGGAGGTGGACAGCGACAGGTAATGGATCGCGCCGAAGCTGTTGTAGGTGACGGTGACGGTTTTACGGGAGCTGTCCTTCTCCTTTTCGATGATTTGCTTCATCTGGTCGGAGATGCCGGCCATCATGTCATCCCGGGTTACGTTAACCGTACAGAGGAGGATGAACAGCGCCACGGCTGCCATAGTGACTATGGCAGCCGTTTTATATGCACGTTTCCAGCCTCTGACATGAACGATTTTCTTCAGAACATTCATTGCATTCCCTTACTCAGCGCATATTTCGGGCTCGCGTCATTCGCCCGCGCCAAACCAATATTCGGTAATCTCTTCAAAGAAACCTTCTTCGGTCAGCAGGGCAATCGCTTCGTTCACCGCGGTCTGGAGCGCCACGTTGTCCAGGCCCATCGCCACGCCGAACTGTTCGGGTTCGCTTTCATCCTGATACGCGATCACATACATGTCGGGTTCGGAAGCAAGGAAGCCGATGGCAACGGTGGAGTCCACCACAACCGCGTCCACTTCGCCGTTTTTCAGCTGCGTGAAGCAGGAGGCGATTTTCTCGTTGGCGGAGATGGTGATGTCCAGGGAGCCGGTATCCACATAGTCGGACATCAGGATATCGGACGTGGTTTCCTTCTGCACGGCAACCGCCATGCCGCTCAAGTCCAGGAAGCTGCCGATCACGAGGTCGGAATCCGCAAGCACCACGACGGCCTGGTAGTTGTTGATGTAGGGATCGGAGAACAGCATGGTTTCCTTGCGCTCTTCGGTGATGGTGACGGCGGAGATGGCGCAGTCGTAGTTCATGCCGATGCCCTGGAAGATGCCGTCCCACGCGGTATTGATGAAGTTGACGTCGAGGCCGAGTTTATCGCCCAGCGCCAGGGCGAAGTCGATGTCGTAGCCGATCGGCGTGACGCCGTCTTCCGCGAACTCTTCAAAAGGAGGATACCCGATTTCCATGCCGATGTTCAGCACGCCGTCCTGCATCAGCTTGACGTTGGAAATGTCGATCGTGGTTGCGTCCGCGGCGAACGCCATGGCGGGAATCAACATTGCAATCGAAAGTATAATCGCAAGTATCTTTTTGTTCATTGGATGATCCTCCTAATAAAATAAGAGTTGTTGTGTACAACTCCATCATTGTATTCACAAACTATCATAATTATGAAATAATGTCAAGAGAACCTGCATAAAAACATAAATAATACGAATAGGCAGGATTTTCGGCGGGTTTC
>CAYRPW010000456.1:0-1863 GCA_964426145.1 uncultured Oscillospiraceae bacterium | reverse complement strand
CCCGCGTTCAACGCCGTCCCCCTGCCCGACAGTATCGACGATGAAATCGGCGCGGCGACGCTTTGCCGGGTGCAGGAGGGGTATGCGCATGCTCCGGAAACCTCCGGGACGGCGCAGCCAAACCAGATGTGACCGGAATGTCTGGCAAGACTTATTTTATTCGGTAATTTGGAAATCATTGATTTGCACTGTATTAACCGATAGCGCGAACTGAGCAGGCGATGGGCCTGAAAGGCCCGTGGACTGGGCCGCGTAAGCGGCAGCAGATGAACGATGCATCTGCGGGACAGGGGCAGGCGTTTTCACAGGTGTTTTCTTATACCGGAAACGCGAGTTGGAGTGCCATAAACCTTTCATTCGACGACGGAGGGTACCTTTTATGACAGAACCCCAAAACGGGGTCATGGGACTGACGACGGAAGAAGCCGATAAGCGGCGCCTTCAGTACGGAAAAAACGAACTGACATCGCAAAAGAAGCAGAGTTTTTTTATTAAGATGCTGCACGTGATCGCCGAGCCGATGTTTTTGCTGCTGCTCGTCGCAGCGGTCATCTATTTCGTGCTGGGCGAGCCTCGGGACGGCAGCATCATGCTGGCTTTCGTAATCGGCATCATCAGCATCGACGTGATCCAGGAGTGGAAAACCGATAAAACGCTCAGCGCGCTCAAAGACCTGTCCGCGCCGCGCATCAAAGTGGTACGGGACGGGGAAGAACGCCAGATTCCCAGCGCGGACCTCGTGCCGGGGGACGTGATGATCCTTGAGGAGGGCGTGAAGATCCCCGCCGACGGCGTCATCATCACGGCCAGCGACTTAAGCGTCAACGAGTCCACGCTGACGGGCGAGGCGGAGGGCGTATGGAAGACGGCGGAGCCGGACGGGAGCAGGGAAGGATATTGGCGCAAGGACTACTGCTACGCGGGTACGCTGGTCATACAGGGCAGCGCATATGTGCTTGTGGAGAAGACCGGCGCCGCCACGGAATACGGCAAGATCGGCCGCGATGTCGCGTCCGCGCCCGAGGGCAGGACGCCGCTGCAGCGGCAGACGGGGAATCTGGTAAAGCTGTGCGCCGGCATCGCCGCCGTGCTGTTCGCGCTTGTCGGCGCGGTCACCTTTTTCAATATCCCGGATCATATTATCAAAGACCGCGTCATCGAAAGCATACTTTCGGGCATCACGATCGCCATGGCGATGATCCCCGAGGAATTCCCCGTCATCCTCACGGTGTTCCTCTCGATGGGCGCGTGGCGGCTGGCCAAAAAGCAGTCGCTGGTGCGCAGGCTGCCCGCTGTGGAGACGCTGGGCGCGGTATCCGTGCTGTGCGTCGACAAGACCGGTACGATCACGGTGAACCGCATGACGGTGCGCGACGCCTGGGCGGCGGACGGCGAAGACATGCATTTTTACGAGGTTATGGGCCTCGCCTGCGAGACGACCACCTACGACCCGATGGAGAAGGCGATGATCGAGTTCTGCGAAAGCAAGGGCATCACGCGGTCGCACCTGTTCCACGGCACGCTGCTCACGGAGTATCCGTTCACCAATGAGCTCAAGATGATGGGGCATGTCTGGGAGCACGACGGCGAACTGTTCGTTGCGGCCAAGGGCTCGCCGGAGCGTATGCTTCCGCTGTGCGCGCTGACCGAACAGGAGCGCGCGGCAGCGCAGGCCAAGGCCGACGAGATGGGCCGGCAGGGGCTGCGCGTGATTCTGGCCGCGGAGATGCACATGAAGGACGCGTCGCAGATACCGGAGCGCATCACGGACGCAAGGCTTGCGCTATGCGGGCTGGTGGGGCTGGCAGACCCGCCGCGCGAATCGGTAAAGGAGGATATCGCGCGGTGCATGGAGGATTCGGT
>CAYRPW010000455.1:1255-1884 GCA_964426145.1 uncultured Oscillospiraceae bacterium | reverse complement strand
GCAAACGATCGGCTCGATAATCTGTACGCCATCATTGACCGGAACGGCCTGCAAATCAGCGGCCCCACGGAATCCACCATGGCGCTGGAAGACTTGCGCGGCAAGTGGACCGCTTTCGGCTGGGACGTATGCGAGTGTGACGGAAACGATATGCAGGCGCTGCTTGCCTACTTCCATGGAGCCCATCCTGCGGGCAGGCCCCACTGCCTGATTGCCCATACGGTTAAAGGCAAGGGGCTGCCTTTTGCCGAGAACCGAAAGGAATGGCACCACAAGGTGCCTTCGGAGGAACAGCTGCAGGCGGCATACGCCGCGCTGGGCGTGGGAGGAGTGGAGTGGGCATGAATACGGAAGCGGCACGGATAGCTTTTACGCGAACGCTGCTGGAGCTGGCGCGCGAAGACCCCTCCCTTTTCGCGGTCGCGACGGACAGCCGCGGCAGCGTAACCCTGACGGATTTTGCGGACGAATTGCCCAACCAGTTTGTGGAGTGCGGCATTGCCGAACAGGATGCCATCGGCATATCGGCGGGCCTTGCGAACGGCGGCCTGCGCCCGTTCGTATGCGGGCCTGCGTGCTTCTACACGCTTCGCTCTGCCGAACAGGTGAAGGTGGATGTGGCGTACAGC
>CAYRPW010000455.1:0-1245 GCA_964426145.1 uncultured Oscillospiraceae bacterium | reverse complement strand
TGCCAATGTGAAGATCATCGGGGTATCGGGCGGGGTGAGCTATGGCGCGCTCGGCTCCACGCACCATGCTACGCAGGATATTGCGCTGATGCGCGCTACTCCGGGACTCGAAATTTTCCTGCCGGCCGACGGGCCGCAGACCGCGGCGTTAACCCGATACCTGGCAAAGTCCGATGCCCCGGCCTATGTTCGCATGGGTCGCGCCGCCGTGCCAACGATCTATGACGACGGCGCGCGCTTCATTCCCGGCCAGGCAAACCGACTGCGTTCGGGCCGGGACGCCGCCGTGATCGCGTGTGGAGAGATGGTCTCGATCGCTTTGGAGGCGGCGAAACTGCTGGCATGCGATGGGATTGGCGTCAGCGTTTATGATATGCATACGATCCGCCCTCTGGATGAGGCGGCGATTTTGGAGGCGGCCGACACCGGGTTTGTGCTGACCGTGGAGGAGCACAATATACACGGTGGGCTTGGCGGGGCGGTGGCGGAAGTACTTTCGCAGTACAAGCCAACGAGGATGCGCATTCTCGGCCTGCCGGACGAGAAACTTTACAGCGGTACAAGCGGCGAGGTTTTCGAGCATTACGGGCTTACGCCGCAGGGAATCGCCCAGACCGTTCGGCAGTGGCGGTGAAATATGGATGAATATATCGTAGCGATCGACCAGAGCACATCCGCCAGCAAAGTGTTTCTGGTGAACCGGCAGGGCGGGATCGTCACGCGCTGCGCAAAAAAACACGCGCAGTTTTTTCCTCGCTCCGGGTATGTGGAACAGGATGCGGAGGAAATCTGGCAGAATGTACGGACAGGCATAGAGACGGTTACGCGCGATTGCGCCCCGGAGGAGCTGCGTGCGATCGCTATCAGCAACCAGCGGGAAACCACCGTGATCTGGGAACGCGCGACCGGTATTCCTCTGGGGAATGCGATTGTCTGGCAGGATGTGCGCGCCGGGGCGCTCTGCCGGGATCTGCTGCCCAGTGCGAACGAAGTGCTTGCCAAAACGGGGCTCCGGCTGTCCGCCTATTATCCGGCGGCAAAGGCGGCGTTTGCGCTTCGGGGGCACCCGGAATGGCAAAAGCGCGCGGAAGCCGGCGAGATTTGCATCGGCACCATGGACAGCTATCTGATCTTCCGCCTCACGAACGGCGCGGTCTTCCGTACCGATGTGAGCAATGCAAGCCGCACTGAACTGTGCGATATTCATACGCTTCAATGGGATGCCGGTCTGCTGGCGCTGTTCGG
>CAYRPW010000454.1:0-1887 GCA_964426145.1 uncultured Oscillospiraceae bacterium | reverse complement strand
CGTCGCCGTTGCATCCGCCGTTACGCAAACGGGTACGATGCGAAAAAACGCCAAAGCGCTTGATGCGTATCATTTGGACGCGCTGATAGACCACACAAAGGCAAAAGCGGCCCAGTTTTCCTCCGAAATGCTGAACGGGATCATCAGCGCAAGCCCGGTAAAGCATGGAGCCAAAGAAAGCTGCACCTACTGCGAGTACCGATCCGTTTGCGGTTACGATCCGTTGGCGCCCGGTGCGCGCAGCAAGGAAATCTTCCCGATGACGCTGGAAGAGCTGGCGGATCAATTGGATCGGAAAACCGGCGAAATGCCGTAAACCCGTGTCACAATGGTGACAAACCGGCCCCGCATTGGACAAACGCACAGGTTGACAGTATAATGATAACCTGCGATACGGAACACAGGAGGGCTGCGGTTGATGCGCGTAGGCAAACGGATTACGGCTGTCATGCAGGCGATTGTTTCCGCCGTATTCCTGTTGGGCTTCACGCTGCCTGCCGCCTCCGCGCAGGATGTTTTGCCGGAAGCCGTTTATATTGCTCCATCGCTTCCGTCAGGCGTAGCGGAGTATAACGAGGCTTACCCGGAGGCGCTGATTGCGGAACAGCTGTATGCGAAATCAGCCATCCTGATCGAAGCCAAAAGCGGTACGGTTGTATTCGAGAAGAATGCGGACCAGATGATGTATCCGGCGTCCTGCACGAAGCTTATGACGGTGTTTTTAGGGATTGTCCTGGGGGATCTGAACGCTACCGTAACGGCGAGCACCGTATCCGTGAATTTGCCGGAAGGCAGCTCTTCCATACCGCTCTCGGTCGGCGAGACGATCAACTTTAAAGACCTTCTCTACGCAACGTTCGTCCGTTCAGGAAACGACGGGGCAAACCTGATTGCGGAAACGCTGGTCGGAAGCGTATCGGCATTTGCGGACGTCATGAACCAGGCGGCAGTCAAGATGGGTTGCACGCAAACGCATTTTTCAAATCCCAGCGGTCTGGATGATCTGGACAACTACACAACGGCAAGGGATATGGCTAAGATCGCCCAGGAAGCGATGAAGAACGAGATTTTCCGTGATATTGCGAAAACCTACAGCTATAGCCTTCCGCGCAGCAATATGCAGGGTTCCCGGGTTTTGATCGGCACGGATACCAACTGGCTCAATCAAGCGGATGATAATACCTTTTACTACCCCGACGCGATCGGCATCAAAACGGGCTTTCTAAACCGTGCCGGGTATTGTTATGTAGGAGCGGCGGAGAGAAACGGCGTGGAACTGATCTCCGTTGTATTCTATTCAACCCGCGAGGGACGGTGGACAGATTCCAAAAAGCTGATGGAATACGGCTTTACGCAATTCGTAAGCGTTACGCCGATGGAACTGTACGCCATGAATCCGACGGAGATCTCCACCTCCGGTTATTCGATGGACGACACGAACCTTGGCCGGCTTGAACTTGGCATTCGTTCACGCGCGGATACGACGCCGGTTATGATCGTCGCCACAAAAGCCGAAGTGGAGGAAATGGCGCGAAATCTCCGCGAAAACGTACTCATCGAGTATACGCGTGAAAACAACGCGACGCCGATCACGGCCGGCGAAGTATTCGGTACGCTGACGTATTATCCGTCAGACGGCAGCGACCCCGCCGTTTACGACCTGTATGCAACGCGATCCATAGCGCGACGTGAAAACGCTCCCAAAACGATTGCGGAAATTAAGGACGAGACCTATGCGGATGCCAATCCGTTCCCGCCGTTCTCCGTCGAGGCTGTTTTCCTGATCGGGTGGCCTGTATTTCTTCTCGCCGGCATCGTTTTCCTATTGTTCAGGCTGTTCCGCAAGAAGACCAAGCGCGGCAAGAAAATGCATATCCCCAAGCCCAA
>CAYRPW010000453.1:0-1893 GCA_964426145.1 uncultured Oscillospiraceae bacterium | reverse complement strand
TCAGCTGATAGACCGAGCCCTGGAATTGCGCGGCGCTGCCGATGGCAAGCATGCCCAGTATTTCGGAGAGCAGCAGCAAGGCCGCAACGGTGATGATTCCGGTCGGAACCCAGCGGTCCACTTTGCGGATCAGCTGGAGCACCAGGCCCACAAACAGCAGCAAAACGGCCGCCATCACAATGCCGTGCGAGGTGCCGTTGTAGGTGGGGATTTTAAACAGGGTCGTCACGCTGCCGGCGCTGTCGCTGAGCTGTACAAGGCTTTGCAGATAGCCGCCCTGCGCGGGGTTTTGGAACAGACCCGTCGCATCCGCCTGTTCCTTGAGCAGCGGTTCGCGCCCGATCATCCACGCCCAGCCCGACAGCGAACGGGTCGCAAGCGCGTCTTCCTCCGCGGTGGCAAACGTACCGGGCGTGATTTCGGTTTGCGCGAAGGGGAACAGGAGCATGCAAAGGGTGATGCCGCAAAGCACCGCGGAAACGATGCGCCAGCCCCGGTCGGTGATCGGAAGCCTGGGGAGGCCCCTGCACGCGAGCAGCTCGCAAACGAACAGCGCCGCGGCCAGAATGGGCGGCAGCCATATGATCCATTTCACGGTCAGCATGACGCTCAGCAGGATGCTCTGGTCCAACTGCTGGATATAGAACGCGAATAAAAGCAGCGGCAATACGGCGGCAAACCCCAATGCGGCGGCAGCGCGTAAAGCGCCGGGCCGCTTGAACATCGCAAGAACCGCGCCAGCGGCGGCCAGAATCAGCCCGGCAATCAGCAGCCACTCGTGAAAGTGAACGGCTTTCAGCCCCGGCATCTGCGCAAGCGGAAGCACGCTGTTTCCCTGCAGGATGAGCGCAAGCCCGGACACATCTCCCGGAAAGGCCTGTGCGATTTCTGCCGACAGCAGCATGTGTGCGTATGTTGTAAAGAAAGGTGCAAACACACACAAAAGGAGCAAGAGGAGCAGGAAGCCGATGAGAATACGATGTTTCACTGAGCGGTCCTCCGAACGAGATAAAACGTTTTAGTCGGTAGCAAACGAGGAATGGATCCGTCAGAACCGGAGAATGGATCGGGGCATTCCCCTAGCGCTGAGAGACCGGTTTGTCCGCGGCGCAGAAAACAAAATCTGCAACTGCTGCGCGGGCAGGTACTGCCTGAAAATCGCGATCATGAAGCGAATAGACGAAATTCACTTCCTGCAAGCACCGGATGCTACCGTTTGCCGGCAAGAACCTTTGTGATCGTCAACCCATGCGCGGGATATGCTCCTATGATACACGAGCGCATTGATATCTGTCAATAACACAAAATGATCGAATTCTGACATTATTATACGCTGAGCCGCCTTTTCGCGGGGCGGCCGAATGTCCGGTTTGCCTGTGCGGGCAAGATACTATCTGCGCTTTCAATGCTTTTCGCTTAAAAAACCGGCCGCTTCGGCGGCCGGTTTCAACGGAGAGGAACGATTAGAAAAAAATGGGAAATTCCCGCTCCGGGATCAGCGCACGACCATCGCGCGGCCCAAACCCAGCGCTTGTTTGTTGATGTCCATCAAATGCGCCTTTTTCGCGCCCAGCCATTCGGCCATGACCTTGTGCAGGCTATCCACGCTGAAGGCGAGGGTTGCTTCCTGCAGCGCGCCCAGCATCACCATATTGGCGACGCGCGGTTCGTGCAGCGATTCGGCGATCGCGTTGCACGGCACGGCCACGATATCGATGTCGGTGCGCAGATTGGTGCCTTCGATGAGCGAGGAGTTGTACAAAAGCAGGCCCTTTTTCGGCATTTTGGGCATGAATTTGCGCAGGCTCGGGCCGTTCATCGCCACCAGAATTTGCGGTTCGGTCACCAGCGGCGAGCCGATGCGCTCCAGCACGGCCGAGACCCCGAGGGTGA
>CAYRPW010000452.1:0-1908 GCA_964426145.1 uncultured Oscillospiraceae bacterium | reverse complement strand
CAACTCGCCTCGCTGCTCGGATTCCTGAACGTCCACCTCACCCAGTACACCGACGCACACGACGCGGTGAACATCTCGGTGTCGGACTACTCCGGCATGCTCAACGCGGTCAACGTTGAGGACGCGTTGAACGAGATCGTTGGTGGGCTTCAGATTGACCACTACCTGCCAAGCGCAACGGATGGCGGACAGCACAAGACCATCCGGCAGCCCAACTTCGGCGGCTCGAAGGCCCTGCTTTGGGATGCACTCGGAACTGGGGGAGCCGGCTCGCGCTTCCGCGTCTACGCCGACGGCAGCACCATCTGGTTCACCGCCAATGCCTACTGGGACGGAAGCGCGTGGAATCGTGACAATACGGGCTACGGCTCAGGCGGCATTCGCTTCTCCGGTTACGACTTCGAGGCTTTCCACCAGCCAGCGGGCACCGGGACGTTCGCGAGTTTCGAGAGGCGCTGGCGCCTTCCCATGTCTGCCAGCACGAACTCGGCCTTCGAGATGGTCGGACCCGTTGGCGAAACCGGGCGTCTTGGTTGCGCTTGGCACAACTCGGGAGCCGCGAGCGGCACCGTGGCCTCTGGCGGCTCTTGCACGTTCCGCAACCGCTTTCCAGCCACGCCTTCGTCCATCACCTTCAGTGTGAACTACTACACGGTGGCTAACACCGAGCCGACGCTCGTCGCCGCCACTCGCGACGGCTTCGGCTTCTTCGGGTACCGCACGCTGAATGCGGGACAGTGGGCGTACTGGATGGGTACCTACGTCGCCACCGCGTGAGGAACAAGCATGCCGATCATCGAGCTCAAGGACTCACTCATCCATCAACACTGCGCAGCCTGCGAGGCCGAGAGGCAATTGCAAGCCAGCGAGCTTGCCGCAGACGACGCCCGTGAAGGACTGCCCTTCGTGCTCAAGCTTCCACGTTGCAGCTGCGGGGCGAGCGAGCACCTGATCCATTCGCCTCAAGGCGAACCTGCGTACCCATTCCCCGGCACCTTCGGGCACCTGCATCGACTCCTGGTCGACGCGCTCCTCGAGGTGCTTGTCGCTGAAGCAGCCTCGATTGAGCCCCTCGAGCTTCAGCTCAGGAAGCAGCTCGGCAAAGCCACCGTCGAGACGTGGTTTCCAAAGGGGCTGCGCACGGTCCCCGCGCCCGACGCAGGCGCCACCACCATCCAACCAGAGAAGGAATCCGAATGAACCCCGAACTCACGAGCATTGCTACTTGGCTGCAGGCCACCGGTCCCTACGGACTTGTCGCTGTGTTGGGCTGGGCCTTCTGGCGCATGAACGAGCGCAAGGACGCCGCCATCCGCGAGCTCTACGAGCAGGTCGCGGAGCTCAGTCGCGTGCAGACGGCGGCCATCACCAAGATGGAAACCGCGCTCGTCGCCCTGAAGGAAGCCATCAGCAACTTCCGCCCCGAGCCCAGTCGAGGCCGTCAAGACAGCACCGCTGCGGAATGAGCGCGGAGCAGAAGCCTGCGCGAACGTATCCCACTGAGGATGAGCTTCGCGCCGAGGCGGTCCGCATCGCGCGCTACGCCTGCGATGGTGACAAGGGGCGGCTCTTCGGTGACCCCGTCTTCGAGCAAGTCACCGAGGGGCGGCAGAAGTGGAAGGGCTACTCGGCATGCGGCGACCTCGCCCAGTACGTCTTGAAGGAGCTCGGCTTTCGGGATGAGCGCATCGTGAACCGCGAGGACGACGGAGGCGTGCTCCCCTGGGCCATGGGGAAGAACCTCTCGAAGATCGTCTTCAACCCCATCGGCGCCTTCGTCTGGGCGAGCGGGACCGTGCGCCCCAAGCCGGGCGACATCCTGTACATGTCCAAGCCCGAGCACGTGGCAGTGCTCGACGAGCTCGATGAAGCCGGCGGGCGCATCGTCACTTGCGACTACGGGCAGTT
>CAYRPW010000451.1:0-1909 GCA_964426145.1 uncultured Oscillospiraceae bacterium | reverse complement strand
CGGTTTTTTCGTAAATTTCCAGGTCGCTCAGGCGCAGGTCGAACACCCGGCCGTTGATGCGTATTTTCGGGCTTTCCACCCGAAGCTGCAGCTCCCTCATCGGTGCCTCCTTACGCGGCGGCGAAGGTTCGGCTCTGCACGTCGAACGTGCCCGCCGTCAGGTCGCCGCTCTGGTGGAAGGTTCCGCCCAGCGTGGTAATGCTCTTGGGGTCGCCCGCCGGGGGCGTGGCCTCCACGGCGATCACGGCCAGCCGCGCGGCGTACACGCCCGTCTGCCCCTCGACCGGGGCGGCCATATCGACGCTGACCAGCCTGCGCTCGCAATCGGCCCCGGTTTTCTGCCCGCGGGCGATGGCGGCCAGGTCGTCCACCACGGGATCGCCCTGCACGTACTGCGCTTCGTACGTCCAGCCGTTTTCATAGCCGGTTACGGTGCAGGTGGCGTTCACGTCCCCCACAAAGGCGGTTTTATCCACCTTGGGGTTGTTCTCCTCGCTGCATTTCACAAACCCGGCGTTCACATAGTGGTACTCCACCGTGTCGCCGGACGGGATGCCGTAATATTCGCGGATCAGGTTGCGGGTGATTTTCAAAGGGCTTCCTCCTTATGCTTTACGTGCGGTTCAATCCGCCGTGTAGGTTACGTTCAAGGTGCTGCCGTACAGCCAGTACGCGCCGTCGCGGTCCAGGTAGCCGGGCGCGGCGGCGGTGCGCAGGGCTACGATCTGCCAGCCTTCGCCGCAGGGCAGCGCGTCCGCCCGGGTCAGCGCTTCGTGCAGGGCGCACAACGCGTCCAGCGCGGCGGCACGGTCCGTATGCTTGCTGTTCAGGGCGATCTCCAGCGTAACGGTTTGCCCGCCGGAGAGGGTCACGGTTTCCGTACGCCCGCCGGTTACGTTCAGGCTGATACCACCGTCCGATGGCAGCGGGCCCTGCGTAACCGGGGCGAAGAGGGGCGCGCTGTTTATCATCGCAACCAGCGCGGCCAGCACCCGGGTTTGAATGCTCAAGCGGCGTCGCCTCCCAGCAATTTTGCGGCCAGCGCCCTCCATGCCGCTGAGTGTAAGGTTTTAGCGCGCTCGCACCAGCGCAGGCTGGCCGCGGCGTTATGTTTTCGGGACGGGGTGCCCGCGCTGTATACGCGCCGCGCGTAAGCGGTGTTCCACACCAGCCGCCCGTGGCGCGGGTCGCTCGCGGCGTAGGAGCTGGCAATCATTCGCCCGGTATCGTCACGGGCGTAACGGTTGCAGTCACGTAGCACCTGTGCGGAAAGCGCAGGCAGGCAGGCCTGCACGGTCTTTGCCATGTCGGTAAAGGGGCTTTGCGGGGAAAGGGTGACGGTTGCCTGTGCCCGGTACATGGGGTCGCCTCCGATCCGGTTAATCGGTCAGGGAAAGCTCGACATGATGCAGCCGCCTGCCGCAGTACAGTTCCTTTACGGCGGCGACGCGATAATGCACACCCTGATACAGCACCAGCTGACCGGGAACGAACTGCACCTTGCGGGGGAGGCTCTGGCGAACGTCGTACCACAGCTGCGCGGTACGCCCCGCCCGCGTTTCCTCCCGGTCCTGGGTTATCGTCTGTTCGGTTTCCACGCGGATGCGGGTCAGCTCCGCAATTGGCACAGCCGTTGCTTCGTTCGTCCCAGTCGCCGCCAGCAGCGTGGCGCTGTGGATCAGGAACGCGCGCGGGATCGGGCGCATGGAAAGCGCCTCCTTTCTGAACAGGCTTGCGCTTCCCGGCGCTTCCGCCGGGGTTGCGGGGTTTGCGGATCACGGTTCGCTGTGTTGCCTGGGCCGGAACCGGATGCCAACAGAGAGGGAGCCGGTTTGTCTGGCGGGCGCGGCGGGGGCGGGCCGCATCGTTTGTGGCAACCCGCCCCCTTGCGTTGCCGTGGATCTACCGG
>CAYRPW010000450.1:242-1910 GCA_964426145.1 uncultured Oscillospiraceae bacterium | reverse complement strand
TGGAAAGCATCAACCTGCATTTTACGGGCGATCTTCACGCGATCACCGCCGCCAACAACCTCCTGTGCGCGATGATCGACAACCATATTCACCAGGGAAACGAACTGGGCATCGACGGAAAGCGCGTCACCTTCCGCCACTGCCTGGACGTGAACGACCGCCAGCTGCGCCAGATTATGCAGGGCCTGGGCGGCGAACAAAACGGCACGCCCCGGGAAGACGGGTTCGATATCACCGCCGCAAGCGAAGTGATGGCGGTATTCTGCCTCGCCTCCGATTTGGCGGACCTCAAGGCCCGCCTGGGGCGGATCGTGGTTGCCTACGACGTGCAGGACCGGCCCGTGACCGCGGCGCAGATCGGCGCGGCGGGCGCGATGGCCGCACTGCTTCGGGATGCGTTTGACCCCAACCTCGTCCAGACGCTCGAGGGCACGCCCTGCCTGATGCACGGCGGGCCGTTTGCCAACATCGCCCACGGCTGCAACAGCGTGGCGGCCACGGCGCTTGCCATGAAGATGGCGGATTACGTGGTCACCGAGGCGGGCTTCGGCGCGGATCTGGGCGCGGAGAAATTTCTGGATATCAAGTGCCGTATGAACGGGTTCTGGCCGAGCGCCGTTGTGCTGGTGGCAACCCTCCGGGCGCTCAAGCACCACGGCGGCGCCGCCAAGGCCGATCTTGCCAAAGCCGATTCCGCCGCCCTCCAAAAAGGCATGGAGAACCTGACGGCGCATATCGAAAACATCCGCGGTGTGTGGCAATTGCCCGTGGTGGTTGCCATTAACCGCTTCTCGACCGACGACGCGGAAGAAATTCTGGCGTTGTCCGGGGCTCTGCAGCGGGAAGGCGTCGCCTTCGCGCTTTGCGAGGGCTGGGCGAAGGGGGGCGATGGGGCAATGGCATTGGCGGAGGCCGTAGCTGCGGCAAGCAGCGGTTGCTCTGCTGCGCAGCCGCACTATACCTATCCCGAAAACGCCCCGCTGACCGCGAAAATCGAAGCCGTGGCCAAACGCGTCTATCACGCGGGGAGCGTCCAGTTTACTGACGAAGCCCGCGAAGCGCTTGCCCGGTTCGAGCGCGAAGGGTACAACAGCTGCCCGGTGTGCATTGCCAAAACCCAGTACTCCATGAGCGACGATAAAGCGCTGCTGGGCGCGCCGCAGGGCTTCAAGTTAACCATCCGCTCGGCCAGGCTTTCGGCGGGCGCGGGGTTCGTGGTTGCGTTCGCGGGCGGGATCATCGCCATGCCGGGGCTGCCCAAACGGCCCGCGGCGCTGACGATCGACGTGGATGAAAACGGAAATATTGAAGGATTGTTTTAAGAGGTGAAAACCATGGATACTATAAAACAGGAATTGTTACATCTTCTGCAGCAGGACTGCCGCATACCACTGGAGAAGCTCGCGGTGATGCTGGATCAACCCATGGAAGCCGTCGCGGAGGTGCTCGGCGATATGGAAAAATCCGGCGTCATCCTTCGCTACGCCCCCGTGATCAACTGGGACCGCGCAGGCAAGGAACGCGTGGAAGGCATGATCGAAGTCCGCGTTACGCCCCAGCGCGACGAGGGGTTTGACGCCATCGCCAAGCGGATCTACCGTTTCGACGAGGTGAAAAGCGTGTACCTTATGAGCGGTGCATACGACCTGCTTTTGCACGTGGAAGCGC
>CAYRPW010000450.1:0-232 GCA_964426145.1 uncultured Oscillospiraceae bacterium | reverse complement strand
ACGGCCACGCATTTCGTGCTCAAATGCTATAAGAGCGACGGGATTATCTTCGAAGAGGATCCCCGCGACAGGCGACTGGCGGTGAACCCCTGATGGATTACACACGCTTTCAGAACGCGGCCGTCACGGCCGTGCCCAAATCGGGAATCCGCAAGTTTTTCGACATCGTGCAGACCATGCCCCAGGCGATTTCGCTGGGCGTGGGCGAGCCGGATTTCGTAACGCCGTATCA
>CAYRPW010000449.1:1494-1914 GCA_964426145.1 uncultured Oscillospiraceae bacterium | reverse complement strand
TCAGGCGACAGACGCGGGAGCCCACTATGCGGCATGCCCTTATCCTTTGCTGCCTCAGCTCATACACCACGACGCGACGGATACGAGTATAGAGAATTTCCGCAGGGATTGGGAATCGATACCCGCAGAGTAACCGGCCGGAACCGTGGCTGTGCCATGGATTTTAAAAAGCATCATTGTACAGAAAGTGAGGCTTTACATGAAAGCGGTATACGTGAAGGCGCCGTACCGGTTTGAAGTCCGCGACGTGACGCTGAGAGAAGTGGGGCCCGGCGATGCGCTTGTAAATATAAAAGCGTGCGGCATATGCGGGTCGGAGCTGAATACGGCCAGCTTCGAGGCGGCGGACTGGCAGCCTATTGGCCACGAGATATCCGGGGGTGTCGAGAATATTGATCTTTATATCTTTCCACATGACGG
>CAYRPW010000449.1:0-1484 GCA_964426145.1 uncultured Oscillospiraceae bacterium | reverse complement strand
ATCCGGGGTTGTCGAACAGACCGGCAGCCAGGTTAAATGCGTGAAGCCGGGGGATCGCGTGGCGCTGGAGAGCGGCTCTTTTTGCAGGGAATGCGAACTGTGCCGCAACGGGCGCGTGGACCTGTGCAACGGCGCAAGAAATGTGTTCAAAGAGGCCAGCATGGGGTTTGCCGAAGCCATCGTGGTATCTCAGGAGTGCCTCGTACCTATCGGCGGCATCCCCTTTGATCAGGCGACGATCATTGAGCCGATGGGGGTGGCGCTGGATCTGTTTTATACGGCCGGTATCAGTATCGGCGAGGATGTGCTGGTCATCGGCCTCGGGCCCATCGGGCTGATGGCGCTGCGCATGGCGAAGCTGGCCGGCGCGAGAAAGGTCTACGCGGCCGACCGCTTCAGGAACGCGCGGCGCATCGAAATTGCCAGACTGTACGGCGCGGACGAGATCATCTATACCGATCAGATGAATTTGCGCGATTATGCTTTTGAAAAGGGCGGGGTCGATAAAGTGATGGTGACGGCGCCGCCGAGGGTCATCCCGGAGACTTTCGAATTGACGAATATTGGCGGCACGGTCGCATTCATCGGCATTGAGTACGGCGCGGGCGCGACGATCTCGTTTGACGCGAACGACTTCCATTTCAAAAAGCTCTCGCTTAAGGCTTCATTTGCGGCGCCGGCGCTTTACTTTCCACGCTGCATCGATTTTATTAAATCGGGCGCTATCGACGTGAAGCCGCTGATCACGCACTATTTTAAGCTGGAAGAGACGGGCGAGGCCATCATCAATCTGCGCGACAATAAAGACAAAGTCATCAAGAGCATTATGCTGAGTGACTAAGGAGAGCGACAAGGCATGAAAAGGGTTGTGACATTTGGAGAGATCATGCTGCGGCTCAAGTCTCCGGGACATGAGAGGCTGTTTCAGTCGCCGGTGCTGGAGGCAACGTTCGGCGGCGGCGAAGCGAATGTGGCCGTGTCGCTCGCAAACTTTCATATGGACGCTTCTTTTGTGACGATATTGCCGGACAATGCCGTTGGCGACAGCTGTGTGATGGAGCTGAGAAAGTTTGGTGTGGACACCTCTCGTATCCGACGCGGCAAAGGCCGCATGGGTATATATTTTCTGGAATCGGGGGCAAACCAGCGGCCCTCCAATGTGGTTTACGACCGGGACGGTTCGGCTTTATCTTTCGGGAAACCGGGGGACATTGACTGGGACGCGGCGATGGAGGGCGCGGGTTGGTTTCACATCACAGGTATTACGCCGGCGATCAGTGAAAATACCCGGGTACTGGCGTTTGAAGCGGTGATCAAAGCGAAGGAAAAAGGACTCACCGTTTCGTGCGATCTGAATTACAGAGCCAAGCTGTGGAAGTACGGTAAAACCGCGCAGGAAGTCATGACAGAAATGATCAGACACTGCGATATCTGCATTGCCAACGAGGAAGACGCAAAGGACGTATTTGGCATCGCGGCTGAAA
>CAYRPW010000448.1:0-1922 GCA_964426145.1 uncultured Oscillospiraceae bacterium | reverse complement strand
CCGCCCGGAAACTGCCGTTCGTTCACTTCCCAGTCGCCCATGTTGGCTCCCCAGCCCCGGTTTTCATCGGCATACCAGCCCGCGTCGATCACGAAATAATCCAGATCACGGCCCCGCAGCACGGAAAGAATACGTTCCACGTTCTCAAGCGACGGTTTTCCCCAGGTGGTGCAGTATTCGTTGAACACAACCGGAAGCCGCTTTGGCATGGGCAAAGCCGCGAGCGCCTGTTCCTGCATGGCCACGAAGCGCGCGCAGAGCCGGTCGATATCCCCGGTGCAAACGGTCAGATATGCCGCGGGCGCGGTCAGGCGTTCGCCCGGCGCCAGCGTTTTGCTCCACTGGCCGAAGTCATAGTCCGCCAGCCCGCCGGACAGGGAAAGCCCGTCGTCGCGGCGGTAAAGCTCCATCTGCCAGGAGGACGGGCAGGCAAGCTGCGCGCCCCACAGCACGCCGCTCACTGTATCTTCCACCGCAGCCATGGGGAAGTACCGGCGCACCGGCATGGAGCCCACCTGGCCGAACCGTTCGCTGGCCGCGCCGTAACCCGACCAGCTGGGTTCCAGCTGCAAATCTTCAACAGGGATGCTTTCCAGCCGCCCCTCGTTGCTCCATTTGCTGCGCAGCCGGTGCACGATCAGGCTTTCCGGCGCGTCGCCGGCAAGGAACGGCGTGATGCCGCCAATACTGAAGCTCGTCAGCATGTCAAGCGTCACAGATTCGCCGCCGCCGTTGATGAATTCGGTCACGATCTGCACGCCCGGCGCGCCCTCGGCATGGGAAAGCCGGTGGCGAACGGTGAGCCCGTCTGCGGATTGCAGATCCGTGATGATTGCAATGGCGCCGCCGGTTTGCGTTTTGGTTTGGCCGGTATACTGGAAGCGGCGCAGGGACGCGCTGTTCCGCAGGGTATGGCCGTTGGCAAAGCCGTCCGGAAACGCGTCGCCGCGCAGCATCCATTGGGCCAGCGGTTCCACCGCCTGCCGCTTTGGCTGCACTTTGTCCTGCCAGCCCCGGGGCAAAAGCCGCAGGCCGGCAAGCCGGGTGTCCGAATCCAAATGGTATTGCACACATAAGTCGCCGAACTCGTATTCGCTAAGCAAGGTTATCATCAAAGTTTACTCCTCGTTGCGGAAGCTGTGGAAATGGCAGCGGAGCGCCCAATTAGCGCATTGGACGCAACGACGTACCGGGCCCGCAGGCGGATGCGGCGCGTCATTGCCTGTGCGCTGCCGTGAACGTGGCGGTATGCGGCCCCGCCTCCCGTAAGCCGCTGCGATGCGCGGCTTGCCTGGCGCAGTCGCCCGGCGCGGCGGTTTACTCACCCGTCTCGCCCGCCGGAAACTGCGGGCGTCCATGCCTGGCGCAGTCGCCCGGCGCGGCGGCATTCGTGGTCCGATTGCCCATCGTATGCCGCGGGCGTTCGCGCCTTGCGCTGCCGCTGGAGCCGCGGAAACCCGGCGCCGGATATGGCCGGCGTTGCGCATGGGGAGGAGACCGCCGTTTCGGCATTGCCAAACGTCTGTTATACCGAAACGTTTCGCAAACGAATCCGCTTGCTCAACCCCTTACTCTGTTTTGCATTCTATCGTATCCCTCCGGGATAGTCAACCGCAACGCCGCAAAGATAACGGAAACGTTCGCGCCTTTCCGGGGATGCCTGCCAGCGGATCACAACGCCCCAAGGGTCAATCCATTATCACGCCGCAGCCATGCAAAAAAGCCGATCAAATGCCGACTGCAGAGCGCGTTGTTCTCCTTCATAACCAAAGCGGCAATGTATTCCATATTCCGGTCATAAATCGAAACAAGAAGCGGAATGCAAAAACCGATCGCATTCACTTGCCAGCATTGAACGAAAAAACCGCTTGAAACACATCGTTTCAAGCGGTCTTTCTGGTACACCATCAGGGACTCGAACC
>CAYRPW010000447.1:0-1928 GCA_964426145.1 uncultured Oscillospiraceae bacterium | reverse complement strand
AAACGATCATCGGCGTGGAGGGCGGGATGATCATCCCCATGGTGGACGTCGCAACCGTCAGCCCCGCAGAAACGCCGGACGGATAGCCTTCCTTTTCCATGGCCGGAATTTCAATGGAACCCAGCGCCGAGGTATCCGCCACCGAAGAGCCGGATATCCCGCCGAAAATCATGGAGGCGAGCACGTTGATCTCCCCCATGCCGCCATTCACGGGCCTGAGCATCTGGCGGCAGAAGCGGATGATCCGGTGGGTGATGCCGCCGCAGTTCATCAGCTCGCCCGCAAGAATAAACAGCGGCAGCGCAATCATCAACTCCGAAAACACGCCGGACCAGACTTTCTGCGGCAGCATCTGCAGCAGTTTGGGGGCTTCCGCGATCATGTAGGTAATACTGGTAGCGCCGATGGAAAACGCAAGCGGCACGCCGATCAGCGCAAACGCCAGAAGGCCCAGGAGCAGATAAAGCATCGCCATTTACCGGTCCTCCTCCTTCCGCCCGTCAGGCTGTACGTTCTGCGGCAGAAACGCCTCTACCGGAGCGGTAATAAAACCGATCATCTTTATCACAATGCAGATCGCGCAGATTACACCGGCAACCGGCATGATGCCGTACATATACCGCATGGGAATTTCGATACCCGAACCGATTTGATGGCCTACCTTCTGCACATAAATAATTCCGAACCAGACGAAAATGCCGTCCACCGCCAGGATGACCAGGTAGTTGAACACCGCGACCCACCGCTTGACGGCAGGTTTGATGCGGTCATAGATGATATCAATCACCACGTGCTCGTTTTTCAGCACGTTGATGCCCATGCCCCAAAACGTCGTAAAGGCGAACAGGAGGACGTTGAACTCCGATAATTCCTTCCAGCTCAGCGCAAAGAGATAGCGCATGACGACCGCGAAAATCACGCCGATGGCCAGAACGGCCATGGCAACGATACCGATGCCCATATAAATGTCGAACACAATCGCAGACCGTTTCTTCATGTTGTTTTTGCCCGCCTTTGTGAGAGGTAGTCAACGGCGGCAAAGCGGGAGATTTCTCTCCCGCTTTGCCGTGGGCATTATTCGCCGCGAACGGAGTTTACGATGGCAACCATCGTGTCGATTTCTTCCTGCGTGCAGATGCCCGCGTCGATCATCTTCTGATACACCGGCATACAGGCTTCCTGGAAGGCCGCCAGTTCGTCAGCGGTCGGCACATAAACCTCGCAGCCGAAATCGATGACTTCCTGCATTTTCAAAGCGTCGCTTTCGTCAATCAGCTGATCGTTGTACACGCCCATTTCGGTCGCGCACTCATACACGATCGTCTGCAGCGCTTCGGGCAGCGCGTTCCACCATTCGGCGTTGACGTAGAACGGATCGGGATGGAACTGGTAATTGACGACGGTGAAGTACTTCTGCACTTCATAAAGCTTCGATCCCACGATCTGTGCCCAGGGGTTTTCCTGACCGTCGGCAACGCCGGTTTTCAGGCTCATGTAGAGATCCGCGAACGGAATGGAGACGACGGAAGCGCCCAGCCCTTCCATCGTGAATACGATGGGCGACATGTTGGGCGCGCGCATCTTCAGGCCCGCCATATCCGCCGGGGTTTTGATCTCGCGCACGTTGTTGGAGAACTGCCGGAAGCCGCCGGCGCTGCACAGGTTGATGATCACCGTTCCCGTGGCTTCCTCGGCGCTCATGCACACTTCCTTGGCCAGATCGCTTTGGAGAAGCGCGGTCACCTCGGCGCTGTTGCGGCACAGGAACGGGGCCGTGAACATCAAAAGCCGCGGGCTGAAGTCATAATGACCTCCGCGCAAGCCCTGGATGGTTCCGTAAATCACCATCTCCAGCATTTCCTTTTCCGTACCGAGCTGGCTGTTGCCGTACACCAAAACCTTCACGTGCCCGTGGGTTCTTTCCGCTA
>CAYRPW010000446.1:1335-1948 GCA_964426145.1 uncultured Oscillospiraceae bacterium | reverse complement strand
ATCCATAACCGATTGCTTGCATCGGATTGCTATAATATTATCGAATCTTGCTATTTTGTGATCCGGATTATTGGGAGAGAGTTGTGATCGGTAAACAAATATCCACCAGCCAGTTTCGTGATGCGTCCTCGGCGAGCGCGTTGTATATGATGACGTAGAGAGGCCTTCGATCACGGGGAAAATAGCTTGACAGCCACCAGCCTTGAATTAATTTCGCTCTGGCTGAGGAAAAATCCGCGATTGTTCTGAACTTGCCATGATAGACGCCATACCGTCCTTCCGGCAGGCGTCGAATCTTTATATTGTCCTCTTCAACAATTGCCGTTTCTTGCGGAATAGTAACGCAGACATTGAAAGTGAATTGCCCTGCTGCATCGGGAACGATCTCAACGGCTATCATGTGCTGCCCCCCGCCCACCAGATAAAGTTTCCTCGTAACCGACCATTGAATTATTCTTTGTGCGGCATTCGTCATGCTTTCCGAGAACGGAACTGTTTGTAAACGGATACAGGCCACCCGGTAAGAGGGGAAGTCCATAAGAGCCAACTCCTGCAAGCCGGCTTTGGAGTGATGGTCTTCCGTTACGACCGGGATTTGAATATACTTCCGTTC
>CAYRPW010000446.1:872-1325 GCA_964426145.1 uncultured Oscillospiraceae bacterium | reverse complement strand
AGCGGGCAGACAATGCTTTTTTCCATAGGCGCTTTCCATGACTTGAATTTTTTTCAACAGCAGTGTCCGCCAATCAACCCGGTTGCGAACCAAACTAGGTGGAACGCCGTAATGCTCTTTGAAAGAATTGGTGAAATGCTGAGAACTGGAAAATCCGAACTCATAAGCGATATCCGTAATGGAGGTATTGCAGTTCCCGAGCAGTTTGCAGGCGGCTTGCTCCAAACGAATCCGCTTCAGGTAATCTCCGGGTGTTTCGCCATAGCGGGCCTTAAAAATACGATGAAAGTGAAACTTGGAAAAACCGGCCAGGCGGGCCAAATCCGTGAGATTCAATCCTTCGGCAAAATGGTCCCGAAGGTAAACGGTCATCCGGTTTAGATGCGTCTGTTCCTGAGCGACGCCCGATAAAAGGGAAGACGAATGCACCGGTCACGGTTCTCCAGATTCTAC
>CAYRPW010000446.1:0-816 GCA_964426145.1 uncultured Oscillospiraceae bacterium | reverse complement strand
AAAAGGGCCAATCCCCCATTCTGTATCCGTTTGCCGGCATCCATTCGTAATAGAGGCGTCGTCCCTGCCGGTTGTTTGCTTCTAAAACATCTTCACAATACAAAACGGCAAACGGGCCGCCGGGAAAATACTGGATGCCGATTTCGCCTTCCGCCTGGACGTCTTCAGAAACAACCAGGCAGACATCAAAGACAAATGGATCGGACGGGTTCATTTCGGAATCGCTCCAGCCGGCGCCGATCACCTGGATTTGTTCATTGTAAAGCCCCTTGGCGGCGGCCCAGGTGAGCAGACGCTTCAAGGCCTGAACATGCAAGGCAGAGTCGTCGGGCCCGACAACCCGGATGTAGGCCACGCGGTACGGCGGTAATTCTTTTATCGTCACCTGGAGCGGCGTGCTTTCGCCAGGATCATCTGATAAAGATGCGATATTTTCCCGTCCGGAGCCTGTGCGAAACGATGTCGGGGAATGGCCGAAATGCGATTTAAATTCCCTGGCAAAGTATTGAGCGCCGGAGAAACCGCACGCGGCGGCAACCTCATCAATGGACGCATCGAAATCATTGATCAGCCTGCGAGCGGCCTGTTCCAGGCGGACGCGCCGGATGCGGTCATTGACCGTTTCGCCAAAGTGCTCACGAAACAGACGGTGGAAATGATACTTGGAATAATGAGCTACGGCGGCCAGTTTATCAAGACTCAACTCTTCGGCATAATGATCCTGGATATAGTCCGCCGCTCGTTCGAGGTGCGCCTGATATGCATTGCCGGGAACCACAGAATGATTTGCACACATACTGTTTTCAACAGATATTG
>CAYRPW010000445.1:0-1956 GCA_964426145.1 uncultured Oscillospiraceae bacterium | reverse complement strand
CGCTATCATCTGTCGTGTCTGATCAACAACGGCGAAATGACCCGCGACGAAGCCCTGCGGGAACTGGCGCAGCCGCCTTACGATCCTCAGCAGATGCGGGAGGACGAGGCGTATATCTTAAAGAAGCTCGATATCTTCCCGGCCGAATGGGCCAGGGTGGCGGCGGCGCCCCCCACGCCCAACGACGCCTATTTTTCGCAGGAGAAGCTCATCCGCGTCGCGGAAAAGCTGCTCGGCAAGCGGCGCACGGCCGTCATCAAGCAGCGGAAGTCGGTATGATTTTACTTCCTATCCGTTTATAGCAGGTGAATACCCTGTAAATAAATCACCGCGAACCCGAGCACAACCACATACAGCGCAAACCAGTTCAGCGATATTTTGGTGATGACGCGCAGGAAAAAGCGGATTGCCAGATACCCGCTGACGGCTGCCACCACCATGCCGACCAGAATGGCGGGGAGGTCGGTCATCTGGGAAAATGCGCCGGCCTTGTACGCGTCGTAGCCTTCGCTGACGAAGCTGCCGACAATGGCGGGCATGCTCATCATGAAGCTGAAGCGCGCGGCCGCTTTGCGGTCCAGCCCCGAGGCGACGCCGCCAAAGATCGTGGACCCGCTGCGGCTAACGCCGGGCAGGATGCCCACGGCCTGCATACAGCCCATCGCCAGCGCGTGACCGATGCCGACCGGCTTGCCGGTCTCCTCCGCATGCCCGCCGCGCTGCGAAAGCCACTGCGTAAGCGCCAGCAAAAGCCCCGTGAACAGGAAGCCGACTCCAAGCAGCGCGTTGCCGGAGATGAGAACCATCAATGGATCGTTGAGCGCGACCTTGGCTATCAGCGCAGGTATGGATGCGATGAAAAGCAACAGTAAGGTTTTATCCTTGATCGGGTGCAAAAACATATGCAGCCACTCGCGCCAGAACACCGCAAGCACTGCAGCCAGCGTGCCCACGTGCAGCAGGATGTTGAATAAAAGCTGGTGTTCCAGATCCACGTTCAGCAAGCCTTCCAGCAGGTTCAAATGCCCGCTGGACGAAACCGGTAAAAACTCCGCAAGCCCCTGCACCAACCCCAGGATAGACGCCTTGCCAATACCCATGGAATGCCTCCCCGATCAGGATTTAAACGCTTTCCCGTTACCCGCGCCACTCCACAAGCTCGGCAAGCGGCAGGCGTGGCCGCGCGGGCGGCGCTTCGTCCGCATAGCCCAAAGCTACCGCCGCAACCAGCAGCATATCGCGCCCAAGCCAGGCGCAAAGCTCCTCATAGGCGGAGAAAATATCGCAGATCCACAGCGAACCGACCGAAAGTTCCTGCGCGCGCAGGAGCATGTTTTCGATGGCGCCGCCGACCGATTGCGTATCGACGATGCGCAGAACGCGGTCGAGGATCGTTTGCTCGTTCCATGGGGCGGTATCGCGCGGGTTGAAAATGAACACGGTGGCGGGCGCTTCGCGCATGATGCGGAAAGAATATTCGGCGCTGCCGGTTGAACGCCCGTTGATGAACGCGTTTTTGAGCCCTGCCTCAAGGCACGCGTACATCTTTTCCCGCTCGTCGTTTTGCACCACCACAAAACGCCAAGGCTGGTTGTTTTTGCCCGACGGCGCCAGACGGGCGGCGTCCAGGATTGCGGCGATCGTTTCGCGCGAAAGCGCGTCCGGCTTAAAGCGCCGGATGCTTCTGCGGTTTTGAATAGCCTGTAAAACATCCATAACAGAGCCCTCCCCATTCTATGCTAATACCAATGTAACACAGGCAAACGGCCCTGTAAATAGCCCGCCCGGGCAGGCCGCGCTGCTTTTGCGCCTTCACTTTGCGGTCTTCATCCCGTACGCCGCCGTTACGGTGCGGTTTGTATATTTACAGTATATTCACAGATCGCCGCATACCGCAAGGCAACTTATGGTATAATTAAGCAGAATACTCCAAATGGAGCCGGAAGGATGTTATTT
>CAYRPW010000444.1:1729-1978 GCA_964426145.1 uncultured Oscillospiraceae bacterium | reverse complement strand
GCGCATGACGCCGCTTTCCACGCGCTTTAATGTGTCATGCTTCGGGTGCCTTGGCTACGAGCTGGATTTAAAGTACCTGACGCACGTGGAAAAACGGGAGGTAAAAGCGCAGATCGCGTTCTACAAGGCGCACCGCCGCACGTTCCAGTACGGGCGGTTCAGCCGCTTGCCCGCCGCGAAGGATAATAAGGTGCATTGGCAGGCTGCGGCAGCGGATGGTTCAGAAGCCGTCGCGGGCTTTTTCCAGAC
>CAYRPW010000444.1:0-1719 GCA_964426145.1 uncultured Oscillospiraceae bacterium | reverse complement strand
GGAAGGCTACGACTTCCTGCCGCTGCGGAGCTTCGACGCGGAGAGCCGCTACACTGTGCAGACGCGAGCGCAGGCGATCCCCATCCGCCGCTTCGGCGGGCTCGTCAAACACATCCTGCCCGTCACGCTCAACCCCGACGGGCTGATCGTACGCACCGCGAACCGCTTTTACCGCCTGACCGACTGCGTGGAGAAATATGAATGCCGCGGAGACATGCTCAGCGCGGGGCTGCGCCTCAACAACCAGTTCATCGGGTGCTACTACAATCCCAATATCCGTCTGCTGGGCGACTTCGGCTCCAACCTTTACCTGATCACCAAACAGTCGGATAACTAAAAGAGGCCGCTTGCGCAGCCTCTTCACGCTTCGTTTTACTCCACGATATCGCCCGAAATATCCCCTCTGGCGGCAAGGTCGGACACGATCTGGTCGTAAAACTTCTTATCGATTTTATATTTGGCTCTGTAGACGATGTAACCCGCAATGATGCAGAGCAGCGGAAGGACAAACATCGCGAGCTTTAAAATCAGCAGTCCTTCGTTTGTAACGTCTTCGGGCACCTTCGCGCGGTTGATGCCCGAAATGATCACCGTAACGGTCGCCACGCCGCCCGCGAGCGCGCCAGCCAGCTTGTTAATGAGCGGCTGGAGCGACAGCGTGACACCCTGATTGCGCTTTCCGGTCTTCCACTGCCCGTATTCGATCGTATCGGCAAGGAACATAAGGATCAGCAACTGGATGAACGCCTCGCCTACAAAAAGCAGCACGCCCGCGATGCCGATGGGGATCATGTTCATCGGCGTGAAGAAGAACAGGATGTACGCCGCGACCACCACGATGGTGGATGCGAAGTAAAGCTGCTTCCGCGAAAAACGCCTGCTGAACAAGGGAAACACAACGAGCGCCAGCAGCTGCGAAACGCCGATGATGGCCGCAAATACCGGATACATACCCTCGTCTTTGAACGCATAAACGAAGTAGAATGTCCCGAAGTTGGCCGTTGTGACATACCCAATGTTAAAAAGGCCCATCGCGATCACAGCATAGAACAGCTGATCGTTTTTGATGATCGCCTGGAACATGCCTTTCAGCGTCGTATTCTCTTCCTTTTTGAATTCCTTCCTGTGTTCTTTGACGCCGAACAGCGTGAAGAGCTGGAAGCCAATCGCGATCACCGATACAGCGATGGCAAATACCAGCCATGCGAGCTTTCCGTTGCCTCCAAACATGCCGGTCAGTTTATCCGTTACCGGCAGGATGCCGACCACGACGGCGAAAAGGCCGATGTTGGCGCATATCCGCGCGAAAGCGCCGATATTCTCGCGCCGCTTCTGGTCCAGTGAAAGCGCGGGCAGCATCGACCAGTATGCGATATCGTTAAGGCCGTACGTAATATCCCATCCCAGATAAAATACTGTGAACAGCACCAGATAAGCGATGCTCACCTGATTATCCTTAAGCCCGTCTGTCAGCCCTAAATCCGCAAAAATGAAGATGAAGAAGATCGCGCCTGCTATCGCGCCGATGAGAAGCGCTGGTTTGTATTTGCCCCAGCGTGAATTGGTGTTATCCACGATCACACCCATGATGGGGTCGTTCATAGCGTCAAAAATGCGCAGTATCAGGAGAATCGTACCGACAACACCCAGCATCAGGTCGGAGAGGTTGAATATCTCCGTGAGAAAATAGATCAGATATGAGCTCAGCATCGCAAAGAC
>CAYRPW010000443.1:1312-1991 GCA_964426145.1 uncultured Oscillospiraceae bacterium | reverse complement strand
AAGGAATCCATCCGCAAGGTGATCGTTTTCGAGCCCAGCGACGATCTGGTGGAGTACATCAAGAAGTACCTGCCGCGCGGGGTGTTTAACGCATGACCGAGATCTACCTGGACAACAGCGCGACCACAAAACCATACCCTGAGGTCATCGACGCGATGGCCTTCTCCATGCGCGCGGAATTTTACAACCCGTCCGCGCTGTACAGGCAGGCGGTGGAAACCGAGCGCAAGCTTGCGCAGGCGCGCGGGATCATCGCGGCTCCGCTGGGCATGAAGGCGGAAGACGTCGTCCTCACCTCGGGCGGCACCGAGAGCAACAATCTGGGCATCCTCGGGCATCTGAAAACCCTGCGCGGAAACGGCACGGTGCTGGTTTCCGGGGCGGAACACGCCGCCGTTCGCAACGCCTGCGCGCAGGCCGAGGGCATGGGCTTTACGGTGAAGCGCCTGCCGCTGAATAGCCGGGGATCGCTCGACATGCAGGCGCTCGAAAGCCTGATGGATGAAACGGTGCGGCTGATTTGTGTAATGCAGGTCTGCAATGAAACAGGCGCGGTGATGCCGCTGGATGCGGTCGTCAGCCTGCGCGACCGCCTGTGCCCGCAGGCTGCCATCCACGTGGACGGCGTGCAGGGCTATCTGCGCATCCCGCTTTCCATGAAGAAGTTAGGCATCCAGTC
>CAYRPW010000443.1:0-1302 GCA_964426145.1 uncultured Oscillospiraceae bacterium | reverse complement strand
ACAAGGTGCACGGCCCCAAGGGCGTCGGCGCGCTGATCCTTCGGGAGGATCACAAAGTAGGCCCGCTGATTTTCGGCGGCGGCCACCAGCGCGGGCTGCGCGCGGGCACGGATAACACCGTGGGCGCGGCGGGCTTTGCCGCGGCGGTAAAGGCCGCAAATCCGGAGCGATATGCGGCGCTCCCCGCCATCAAGGCATACCTGGCGGAAGAACTTTTAAAAACCATTCCCGGCGCGGCCATCATCGGCCCCCTGCCGCACGATGCGGACAGCGCCGCCCATATCCTGTGTATATCGCTGCCGCCGGTCAAGGCGGAAACCATGGTGCACGCGCTGTGCGAACAGGGCGTGATCGTGGGCACGGGCTCCGCCTGCTCCAGCCGCCAGCGCAAATATTCGGTGGCGCTGACCGAGATGGGCATTGCGCCCCGGCTGATGGACAGCGCCATCCGCATCAGCTTCTCCGCGCCCAATACCCCGGAAGAGGCGCAGGCGGCGGCGGGCGTGATCCGGGAGCAGTACGCGGTGCTTTCCCGGTTTGTGAAACGGTAATAAAGGAGACGTTGTCTTTTGCGTGAAGTGCTGATGATGCGCTTTTCGGAGATTCATTTAAAGGGGCTCAACCGCCCGTATTTCATGCGCATGCTGGTGGAGCGCGTCAAGGAAGCCGTGAAAGGCGTCCGCGGCCGCGTGTGGCTGTCGGACAGCCGCGTGTACGTGTCCGACGCCGCGGATATGGAAGAAGCCCTGCGCCGGGTGCGCAAGGTGTTCGGCGTGCACAGCGTGTGCCGCGCCGTGGAGATGGACAAGAGCGATTTCCCGGCGATCCTCGCGCAGTCCGTAGTGCTGATGCAGGGCGTGCAGGGCAGCTTCAAGGTGGAAGCCCGCCGCAGCGACAAGCGGTATGCGCTTGATTCCATGCAGATCAACCGGGAAATAGGGCACTATCTTCTGGAGCGTTTACCGCAGCTGACCGTTGACGTGATCCAACCGCAGTCGCGCCTGTATATCGAGATCCGCGACCAGGCCTACCTGTATTCCGAGCCCCTTCCGGCCGTGGGCGGCATGCCCGTAGGCACCAACGGGCGGGCTACGGTGCTTCTCTCCGGCGGGATTGACAGCCCCGTTGCCGCCTGGATGATCGCCAAGCGCGGCGTGGCCATGAGCGCGGTGCATTTCCAATCCCCGCCCTATACCAGCGAGCGCGCGCGGGACAAGGTGCTGGCGCTGGGCCGCATTCTGGCCGAAAGCCTGTGCGGGCTCACCGTGCATCTGGTGCCGTTTACAGCACTCCAGATGCAGA
>CAYRPW010000442.1:0-2009 GCA_964426145.1 uncultured Oscillospiraceae bacterium | reverse complement strand
TTCCCGGTTGCGGAAAGCACTACTAGCAGATCCCCCTTGCGGTTCATGCGGACCACCACGTGGCGGAGGTATCCCGTTTGGGTATCCTCGTGATAGGGTTCCACGCCGTTTTCCTGCATCCATTGCCGTACGGCGGCGATGATTCCCTGCAGGCTGTGCCGGGAGATGGGGCAGTCCGTAATCTCCACCAGGTCGTGCGAACGCCTGCGGTAAAACCCCAAAACCGGCTGCTGCGCCGTACCGCCCACGGGGAGGCTCGCCTTATTGCGGTAGTGAACTGGCTGTACCGCGCCGAGAACCGGGGGAACATCGTCCATCGAAAGCGGGAAGCCCCCGATGCGGGTCAGGCTGTCGAACACCTGCATGCGTTTAGCTTGCAGCGTTAACCGATATGTCATGTGCTGGCCGCCGCAGCCGCCGCATAATTCGTATGCGCCGCAAAACGGCGCGCGGCGTTCCTTGGAAGCCTCCAGCAGCGTTTCGATCTTCGCAAACGCATAGGTTTTCTGATCCTTCAAAATCCGCGCGTCAAACACCTCGCCCGGCAAAACGCCGGGCACGAAAACCGTAAGTCCCTGATGCCGGCACACGCCTTCCAGGTCGGCGCCGAGCCGTTCGCAGGTCAGCCGCAGAATTTGGTTTTTCGTTATACCGCTTTGCACCATCGGCTAAACCTCGTAAAGCGGATTGCGCTTTTTCTGTTTCTCTTCCGGGGCGATGAAGCTGATCTCCAGCCGGTCGAACGGGATGGGTTCCAGAAAATGCTCCGCCGTGAAGCGGGTCAGCGAGAACTCCACCCAGTCTTTCTGGTGGCGCGGCAGCCAGACGGGCATGCTGATGTCAAGCGTATGCAGCGCCTCGCGCAAGGCAGGCTGCGGTTGGTCAAAATCGCAGACGACGGTCAGATCGCCCTTGGAACGATTGTTCTTGATCATGCGCAGCCACATACGTCCGTTGATGTTTTCCGTGTTGCTCAAAAGACGTTTACCTCGTAATCTGCGCTTACGGAACGCTCCATCACGCTGTGCATGTGCTTTTGCACCGGGATGTGCACGGGATGCGTGCGGTACGTTGCCAGCGCCTCCGCGCTTTCAAACACGGTATTCAAACAAATATCGCAGCTTCGGTCGCTGCGCAGGAAGTCTTTTCCGGCTTCGATTTGCAAAAGCCCCGGAATTTTTCCTTCCATCGACTGTAAAATGGCGATCGTTTCCTCAATCTGCGTCTGATCCTTGAGCCAGAACAATACGATGTGCCTTACCATCTTTCAAAACCCCTCTCGCTTCGTTCCATTATACATGAGATCAAAAGCGTTGTCGATGTTTGCCTAGCGGGCACGGCGCGTGCTATAATAATCTATCATGCGGCTGAAGGAGGTATGGCGTACGATCAAAATACTGGCGCTGTTGTGCTATCTGCTGCTGTTGCTGTCCGGCTGCAGCGCGTCCGATCCGGACGCCGTATCAGAGGCGACGCTTGACAGATTTCGGGAAAACGAAATTATGGAATATGAAGGCGCGCGGCTGGACCCTGCCGTGGGCCCGCGGGACGTGTCCATCAACGGCATACAGTACGTGGACCTGGCAACGTATACGCTTACGGTCGACGGGCTTGTGATGTCTACATCGATCCGGTCAATGAAAGGAATGTCCTTCACTGTCCGGTTGTGATATTTCAGAGCCATGATAAAAGTATTCCTGCCCAGATATCCACCGGTGATAAAGGACTCTATCTGATCCTGACTGTACATGTCGGTGCCGTATACAGTAGTCTTCTTCAGATCGAATGTCATGAGGACAAAAACAGCTGCAAGGACAAAGAGCACCGCAGCAGATGACAGCAAAAACCGCAGGCTCATCTTTTTGAAGATCCTGCTGAAGATGCCGGCTTCATACTCCGGCACAGCCTTGAAGCGGATCCTCTTTCCCTTGACGATCTCCTGTCCGCCGCCCGCAATGATTCCCTTTACGATCTTCTGCCCGCCGCTGACCATTTTTATTTTTCCGAAA
>CAYRPW010000441.1:0-2014 GCA_964426145.1 uncultured Oscillospiraceae bacterium | reverse complement strand
TAAGCGCGATCGGCTATTACACCATCTGCGGTTTCGGCATGACGGAGACGGCCATTACCAGCGTGGAAACCACCATGAACCTTAAAAAGCGCATCAGCGGCTCGGTCGGAAAGCCTTTGAGCAACGTGGAGTACCGCGTGAAGCCCAGCGACGGTCACGGCCGGCGCGGCGAAATGTTCATCCGCGGCAAGAGCCTGCACACGGGCCGCCTGGTGGACGGCAAGCGTATGCCGCCCGATACCATCGACGGCGGCTGGTATCCCACGGGTGACGTGGTGCGGCTGGAGCGCGGCGACCGCATGTTCGTCGAAGGGCGCGTCAAGGACGTTATCATCAACGAATCCGGTGAGAACGTATACCCCGACGAGCTGGACAACGTGTTTTCCGCCATGAGCGGCGTGGAACAGTCCACGGTGCTGGGCGTGCTGAAACCCGGCAAGAACCAGAAGTATGAAGATATCGTGCTGGTGATGAACGTAGGCTCCGGATATAAAGACGACGCCTATCTGGAAAAGCTGATGACGGAGATCATCGCCCGCAACGCCAAGCTTCCTACCTTGAAGCGCCTTTCGCGCGTCATCGTTACGCCCGAGCCGCTGCCGCTGGTCAACGGCATCAAAGTGAAGCGGTTTGCGCTCAAGGCGATGATCCAAGACAACAAGCTCGCATACCGTGATCTGCGCATGAACGCGGCCAAGGCTGTGGTTATCACCGAAGCGCCCAAGGAAGTGGTGGCGCGCGAGGTGCAGCCCAGCGATCTGCAGCTGGAAGAAATCAAGCAAAAAGTGCGCGCGCTGTACGCAGAAGCGCTGGATCTGGATGTTTCCGCCTTTACGGACGATCAGCATTTTATCGACGATCTGGACGGCGACAGCCTGCAGGTGCTTTCAGCGGCGCTGAAAACCGAAGAGCAGTTCTCCATCACCATTCCGGTGGAAGAATACGGGCAGTGCGTTACGGTCAACGACATGTCCTCGCTGATTTATGCCAAGCTAAACGGACAAACGGCTTATGAAAACCAAGGCAAGCCCGACGAGGCCATACAGCCCATCGAACGTTTCGAGGACGCGCCGGAGTTCATCGCTTTCCAGAAGCGCATCGAAAGTTTGAGCGCGCTGGGCGGCAAGAACCCTTACTTTGTCTGCCATGAATCACCGCTGCGCGATACCAGCCTGATGGACGGACACGAAGTGCTGAACTTCGGTTCGTACAACTACGCGGGGATGAGCGGCCGCCCCGAGGTGATGCAGGCCGCCAAGAACGCGATCGATAAATACGGCACCAGCGCAAGCGGCAGCCGTCTGCTTGCGGGGGAAAAGGAACTCTATATCGAGCTGGAAAAAGAGCTTGCCGACTGGAAGCACACCGAAGATGCGCTGGTGCTCGTGGGCGGGCATTCCACCAACGTTACATTCGTAGGCAATTTCTGCGATCAGAACGATCTGATCCTGTACGACGTGCTTGCGCATAACTCCATCGAGCAGGGCTGCCGCCTAAGCCGCGCAACCTCCAAGCCCTTCCCCCACAACGACGCCGAAGCGCTGGACCGTATCCTGCGCGCGCAGCGCGACCGGTATGCCAAGGTGCTGATCATCATCGAAGGCGCGTACAGCATGGACGGAGACATCGCCGACGTACCCGCGTTCGTGGCGGTAAAGAAGAAGCACGGCTGTTTCCTGCTGGTGGACGAAGCGCACAGCACCTGTGTGATCGGCGAAACCGGCGGCGGTGTGGACGAATACTTCGGCCTTGCGCCGGATGATATCGACGTCAAGATGGGTACGCTCTCCAAAGGCCTGGGTACCTGCGGCGGCTATCTGGCAGGTTCCAGGGCGCTGATTACCTACCTTCGGTACAGCCTGCCCGGCTTCGTGTTCAGCGTCGGTATCTCGCCGCCGCTTGCGGCCGCGACGCTGCAAGGCTTCCACGAGCGTGCGGAAGTCACCGTCACCGGAGAACAGGACATAGTGATCGACCACGTCGACCAGCTCCAGGGCGTCGATCGTCAGCTCGA
>CAYRPW010000440.1:0-2024 GCA_964426145.1 uncultured Oscillospiraceae bacterium | reverse complement strand
TGCGCCGCGGACGTTCCCCCGGATGTGGACAAGGGCTGGTTTTTGCTGTTCGTCACGGCGCTCAACTACGCCTACTGGGTGCTGGGCACGGCGGCCGGGGCGATTCTGGGTTCCATGGTAACGATCAACACCCAGGGCCTGTCCTTTGTGCTTACGGCGCTGTTCGTAGTGATTTTTCTGGAGCAGTGGCTCAAGGAGAAAACGCACCACAGCGCGCTGCTTGGGCTTGGTTCCGCGTTTTTGTGCCTGCTGATCTTCGGCAGCGACGCATTCATCCTGCCAGCGATGTGCGTGATCCTCGCCTGCCTGACCATCTTCCGCAAGCCCCTGGAAAAGGCGGGTGAGCGGGGATGACCGTTACGCAGCAGATCATCACCGTCGGGCTGATCGTGCTGGCCACGGCCGCCACGCGCTTTCTGCCGTTTCTTTTGTTCCCGGCCCGCAAACCCACGCCCAAATATATCCGCTTTCTGGGCGAGATGCTGCCCTCCGCCGCGCTGGGCCTGCTGGTGATCTATGCGTTCAAGGACGTAAGCGTCCTTTCCGGCGCGCACGGCATACCCGAGCTGATCGCCACGGCCGTGATCGTTGCCCTGCACCTGTGGAAACGGCAGATGCTTGTGTCCATCGCGGGCGGCACGATCGTGTATATGCTGCTGGTGCAGCTCGTGTTTTAGGCCGCACCCCCTGCCCGGACGGTTCCACGGCGCGCTTTGCAGGCCGGAATTTATTGTGCTATAGTATACAAAACCGGTACGATATTCACATCTGCGGGAGGAACGTATGAAGTACCTGGAGCAACGGGAAAACCGCGTACACGGGACGTTTGATTTCCCGTTCGGCTATTACGACGTTACCCCGGGGCACCCGCGCTACATCATGGTGGATCACTGGCACCCGGAGTATGAGATCATCCGGATTCGCAAGGGTACGCTGCAGTTTAAGCTCAACGGACGCCAGCATACCGGCCGCGAGGGCGATTTTTTCATCGTGCAGGACGGCGCACTGCACGGCGGCATCCCCAATAAATGCCATTACGAATGCGTCGTGTTTAACCTCCATACCGTTGCCCAGCAGTATCCCCCGTGCATGCAGCTGATCCAGCCCGTGCTGTTTGGCAGTTCCCAGTTCACGGAGCATATCGCCGAGCCGGACGCGCAGCTGGCCCAGGCGGGCGACGCGCTGTTTGCCGCGCTGCGCGAAGGCGGCCCGTATCAGCCTTACCTGACCCTGGGCGCAGCGTATACGCTGATCGGCCTGCTGCTGATGCGCCACACCCAGCGCCGCGCCCTGAAACCCCAGGAAGCCGAGCTGCGGCGGCTTGCGCGCATCAAGGACGTACTGCGCCTGATCCGCAACCACTACCACGAGGAGATATCCCTGGAGGATCTGGCGGCAAGCGCGCATATGAACAAGCGGTATTTTTGCCGGTATTTCCGCGAAATGATGGGCAAAACGCCGATCCAGTACCTGAACTACTACCGCGTGGAATGCGCCTGCGAGCTGTTGTCCGCCTCGGAAAAAACCATATCCGAAGTGGCTTCGGCCTGCGGCTTTAACAACATCAGCTACTTCGTGCGCGTGTTCGGCGCGCATAAGGGAACCACGCCCAGCACGTATGCAAAGCATACGCTGCCATCCTGAGCAAAGAAGGGGATTTTTATGAAATTTACGGACGGTTTCTGGCTCAGCAAACCGGGATACGAGCTTTTCCACTGCGCCCAGGTGCAGGATACGCGCTGGGAGGGCGGCGCGTTTACGGTGTTCTGCTCGGTAATCCCCATCACAAACCGCGGCCAGACGCTGGCTGGGCCGATGCTGACGCTGCGCTTCACCGCGCCGCGCGCCGGAATTTTGGCCGTGAAAATAAGCAATTACGAGGGCGTCAGCCGCAAGGAGCCGCGCTTTGCGCTGCATGCGGACGGAGGAACCGTGCAGGCGGCGGACGACGGCGAGACGATCACCGTGACATCCGGTTCCCTGTCCGCGGTCCTGACTAAAAAGCAGTTCAGCCTGCGCTTCTT
>CAYRPW010000439.1:0-2025 GCA_964426145.1 uncultured Oscillospiraceae bacterium | reverse complement strand
GATCCTTTGCTGGTCATCGGGCTTGGCGGAACCGGTTCGGACGCGCTGCTGCACGTGATGCGCAAGTTCAAAGGCCGCTTCGTTCTCCCCACGGTCAACGGCGAGCTGCAGGACCGGCCGGAGCGCACCGCCTACCTGGCGGTGGATTCCGACATGGAACACCTGAACACCGCCGGGCTCGGCGACGTGCGCTTTCTGCCGGGGGATAAGCTGGCGCTGCAGCTCCCCAAAATGGACGACCTGATTAAAAACCCCGCCGCGATGCACGCATACGAAAAAAGCTGGTGGGATACGAGCATCCCGCCCTTCCGCGCGGGCGACGGCGCGGGCGGGTTCCGGCAGGTGGGCAGGCTGCTGCTGTTTCGCAACGCGCCCGCCATCGTGGGCCAGCTCGTCAACGTTATCAATAAACTGATGGCCGTGGAGCGCCACGCTACAGGCGGAAAGCTGACGGTGGTGCTGACCACCGGCATCGGCGGCGGCACCGGCGCCGGAACCTTTCTGGATATGGCGTACCTGATCCGTTATGTCGTCGGTACGCATTTCCACGGCGTCGAAGTCAACATTATGGCGTACATCATGATGCCCGGCGTCAACCTTGCGCATATGAACCGGCCGCAGGCGGCCAAAATCAAATGCCTGAAAGCCAACGCGTTCGCGGCGCTCAAAGAGCTGGATTTCTGGATGAACTACGACGTCCACAAGTGCAAGCATACCCAGGTTTACTCCACGAACATCGAGTACACGTGGGATAGCCCGCCGTTCAACAACGTCATTCTCCTCAGCGAAGGCAAGGCCGACGGAACGGTGATCGTCAACGCCTATGAGGTTGTGATGGACGTGCTGGCGGAATCGCTGCTCAACTTCTTCGCCGCAGAGCAGAACACCGGCGTGGACGGCGCGTTCAGCTACCGTTCCCATGCGGTGAACGTCGCCGCGGAATCCGACAAAATGCACAAGGCGTTCCCGGTGAACTACACCTACATGAGCGTGGGCGCGGCAAGCTCCGAAGCCCAGCAGGACAACATGGTGGTCTACGAGGCCAAGCTCGCGTTTGACGAAGTGATGAAGCTGCAAAAGGCCGAGCCGCTTGCGGGTACGCGGGAAGCGGATACCTTTTACGCCAAAGTGCTCCCGGAGGAGGAAGACCTGTTCCGGCTGTTTGAAAACGTATGCCCGCTGCCCGTGTACTTCCACGGCGAACCGGGGTACGATCCCGAAAGCGTCCTCAACATGCAGGGAGACATTGCCCTGCACAGCCAGCCGTACCGGTCCTTTGATTACGACACCGATTTGAGCGCCAAGGAATTCGCCAAGGAGCGCGCGGATCTGGTGTACAGCCGGTTTGAGGAAACCCTGCGCGAATACATTTCCGACCCGACTTACGGGCCTTTCCGGGTTGCCGAGCTATTGAAAGACCCGGAAAAGGGGTTCTTGTCCCGGTTCCACGGCGTGGTGCAGTGGTGGCAGACGGAAAAGGAAAACGCCGAAAACCAAACCGCACAGCGCCTGGGCATCGTAACCAACGCCGTGTACCCCGATATGTTGCGCATCAACCGGCTGAAGCAGACGCTCAAAATGTACGGGAAAGTTACGACGTACGTGCAAAGCTGCGAACAGCTGTATGCCTCCAGGCGCGATTTCCGGCTTGCCAGCTACATGGCCGAGGAAATCAAGCGCATCGAGGTTAAAATCTCCGATTTCAGCAACGTCATCCTGCCCACGTTCTGCGATCTGGTGAAACAAGTGCATGCGGACCTGAAGAAGGATGTGGACGGCCTGCTGACGGCCAAGGAAACCGGGGAAGCCATGATCAACTTCCTGGGGCTCAAGGCGTACGTCGATCAGCAGATGCAGGGGATGACCCTGTCCAAAAAGATGAACGCGACGACACTGAGCATTTTAAAGAAGCTCGCCAACGCAAGCCTCTCGGTTTCGCTGGACGCCGGCCGGAATTTTGAGGACTGGGAAAACCTGCAGAAGGATTTTCTGGCCACCGTCGACGCGTTCGTCAACGACCTTGGC
>CAYRPW010000438.1:552-2030 GCA_964426145.1 uncultured Oscillospiraceae bacterium | reverse complement strand
CGGCTATCTCGTCAAGCGTTTAAAGCAGGAGATTAAAAAAATACTCGGCATCGGTATCGGCTTTCGGGCAGTGCTGGTGGGCGCGGGAAATATCGGGCAGGCGCTGCTGAATTACCGGCGGTTTGCCGATGAAGGGTATCATATCGTCGCGGCGTTTGACGCGGACGAGGACATTGTCGGGCAGGTGATCGGCGGTATTCAGGTGCAGTCGATGAACCGGCTGGCGGAAAGCCTGAAGCGCGATTCGGTGGATGTCGGCATCATCGCCGTGCCCAAGCCGTTCGCGCAGCATATGGCGGACGTGCTTTCAGGCCTTGGCGTAAAGGCCATTTGGAATTTCGCTCCGGTGGATGTTGCTGTGCGCGAGGGGATGTGCGTGGAGAACGTGCATTTAAGCGACAGCTTGTATATATTGTCGTACCATATGAGGGAGATCAGTGAAGAGAATCCCGGTAAATACGAATAAGCGCTGCGAGATGGTGGACATCACGGCGCAGGTCGCCGCGGCTGTGAAGGACAGCGGCATTTTATCCGGCGTCGTCCATATATTTGTGCCGCATACGACCGCGGGCGTTACCATCAACGAAAACGCCGATCCGGACGTGAAACGCGACGTGCTTTTTGCGTTGGAACGCGCGGTGCCCAATATCGGCTTTGCGCATACGGAGGGGAATTCGGACGCGCATACAAAGGCGCTGATGACGGGTTTTTCGTTATGCGTGATAATTGAGGACGCAAAGCTGTGTCTGGGCACATGGCAGGGCATATACTTCTGCGAGTACGATGGGCCGCGGGCGCGGCAGATATATGTTAAAGTCGTGCGGAGCGATTTTTAAGCAAGTATGAATTTTATGTAGAGGGTGTGACAATTTCTGTAACACTGTTTACATGGAGCATAAAATATTGTATCTTAGGGTATGCCGCGTAAGCTGGATGCGGCATTGGGGAAAGGAGAGCTCTCATGCCGAAAAGGGCAAACAATATGAAGCTGATGAAGCTGCTGCTGATGGTGCTGGGCGTTTTGATCGTGGCGCTGATCGTGGTGCTGATACTGCTGCTGGCGCAGGGCGGCGCTTCGAACGAAGAACAGCAAAGCGCGCTCATCGAGAGCGGCACATACTTAAACGGCGTTTCCATTGCGGGGGTGGACGTATCGGGGATGACATACGCGCAGGCCGCCGCCAGCGAGCAGCTTGCGGCGCTGGCGCAGCAGGTGGAGGAAACATTTACATATACATTTACTGTCAACGGAAAGGAATATACCCTGGCCGCGGCGGAGCTGGGTATCACCTCCAATTTGGAGCCGGTGCTGCAGGAGGCGCTTTGCTTCGGGCAGGCCGGCGATAACGCGCGCGAGCAAAAGGCGCAGCTGAGTCAGGGCGGCAAGGATTTTGCGCTGGCGCCGTACGGAGCCGTGGAAACGGTGACGGCGAAGCTTGGCGAGCAGTTCAGGGAATCTATAAAGCTGGAGGCTGAGA
>CAYRPW010000438.1:0-542 GCA_964426145.1 uncultured Oscillospiraceae bacterium | reverse complement strand
GGACGCGATGCCGCAGGACGCGATGCTGTTGATTGCCGACGGCGTCATGGGTGAAGAGAGATTTACCTATGCCGACGAGGTGGTTGGTGTGGACGTGGACGCGGCGGCGTTTGCGAAGCTGATCTGCGCCAACTTGAGCAGCGGCAATTACGGCAGCGTACAAGCGCCCGTGATACTGACCAACCCGGATATCAACGTGACGGAGCTGAAGGCGAACACCAAGCTGATCAGCACGTTTACCTCGGAATTCAAAAGCAGAACGCTCTCGGCCGCGGATCGCGTGACCAACATTCGCATCATGTCGGGCATTGTCAACGGCACGGTCATACAGCCGGGCGAGATATGGTCGATGAACGACGCAGCGGGTCCAAGAAACGCGACTACGGCCAAGACCATGGGCTGGGCGGAGGCCTCGGGCATCTCCCGCGGCCGGTACGAAGAGCAGTACGGCGGCGGCGTATGCCAGGTTTCGGGCACGCTGTACAATGCGGCGATACTGGCCGAGCTGGGCATTGAGGAACGAAAAGTACACAGCTGGCCGT
>CAYRPW010000437.1:0-2037 GCA_964426145.1 uncultured Oscillospiraceae bacterium | reverse complement strand
TGTACGGACGGTTTTCCGGATATGTGATCACGCTGATTAACGTTCCTACAGCGCTTGCGCTGGCCATTTCCATGAGCATGGTTCCAGCCATTTCCGCCAACGTTGCCCGGGGCGATGATGCCGCCGTACGCCGCAGCACTTATGCGGGGCTTCGGATGGCGTTTCTGATCGGACTGCCTTGCAGCTTCGGCATGAGCGTGCTGGCAAAACCGATTCTGGCCATGGTCTATCCGTTTTCTTCCCCGGAAGCGCTTGCACAAACCGCGCAGTTATTGTCGTTTTCAGGGTTTACGGTGATCTTATTCACCGTCGTACAGGCGACGAGCGGTATTCTCCAAGGCTTGCACAAGCAGAAAATACCCATGTACACGCTGCTGGCCGGTGTTTTCTTCAAAATTCTGATAAACTATACATTGATCGCTATGCCGGGCATCAACATTCTGGGCGCGTCCATCGGCTCCCTGGTGTGCTACGGTATCAGCATGGTGCCAAACCTCTACTATGTTCACAAGCATACGAAGCTGAGGTGGGACCCATGGAACATATTCGTGAAACCGCTGTTTGTGTCCGCGCTGATGGCCGGTGCGCTTTATCTGCTGATGATTCTCCTGCCGGAAAGCCGCTGGGTGACCGGAGGCCTGATAATCGTGGGAATCATCCTGTACGGCGGCTTGTCGTTTGTTGCCGGCACGTTGAAAAAGGACGATCTGAAACCGTTGCTCAGGCGGCTGAAGCATTAATTCGGAGGAACGCATATGCATGATATCACGGTAGTGTCCGTATCCACTGGCGATTTGAAGGCGCTGACCGTTGCGGCGGCGGATGCTTTGAAAAATATTCGAACGAGAATTCTGCGTACGGCAAAGCATCCCATAGCGCAATGGTTATCGGAAAACGGTCTTGCTTATGAAGCGCTTGATTCTCTCTATGAAAAAGCAGACGATTTCGATGCGTTCAACCGCGAGGCGGCGCAGCGGCTGCTGGAGGCGGCGAATAACGATGCGGTAGTTTATGCCGTTGCGGACGCTACGATGGATTCCACCGTTACCGCATTGCTGGAAGCGGTTCCCGACAGAAGAACCGTATCCGTTCTTCCGGGCGTGAGTCACGCAGACCGCTGCATCGCTTTGGCAAAAGCTCATGCGCTGGATATTCGCTTGTCTTCAGCCGAAACGTTTTTAACGGCCGATGACGTAAACCCTTCTGTTTCACTGTTTCTTGCCGAAATCCACAGCCGCGCCTGCGCAGGCGCCTGCAAACTGAAACTGATGCGGCTGCTGGACGACCAAACCCCGGTTTCTTTCTTCCGGGGCGATACGAACGGAAAGCTGCATATGAAGACAATCCCGCTCTATGCCCTGGACAGAGAGGAACGGTACGACCATCTGTCCGCATGTCTGTATACCGCGCAACCGCTGGAACAGCGTAAACGCTTCAGCGTAAACGATCTGCATGCAGTCATGAAGCGCCTGCGCGCCAAAGACGGCTGCCCCTGGGATCAGGAGCAGACGCACGAAAGCTTGCTTTCAAATCTGCTGGAAGAAAGCTACGAGTTCATCGAAGCCGCACGTGAAAACGATCCCGAACATATGTGCGAAGAACTGGGCGACGTGCTTTTACAGGTGATGTTCCACGCGGTGATTGCCGCGCAGTGCGGGGAGTATGATTTGCATGACGTAACGACCGCCATCACCGGGAAGCTGATTGAACGGCATCCGCATGTATTCGGCAGCGTGCAGGTGAATACGTCGTCCGAAGTACTGGACAACTGGGAGCAGATCAAGCGCAAACAGCGCGGGATCGACACCGTGGCCGGCGCGATGGATAATGTGCCCAAGGGGTTAAGCCCGGCGATGCGCGCGGCCAAGGTGCAGCACAAAGCGGCAAAGGTAGGCTTCGATTTCCCAGACGTACAGGCTGCGCTGGAGAAAATCCCGGAAGAATACCGGGAAGTATTGGAATGCTTGCGGCAGAATATGGATCCGGAGGAAGAACTGGGGGATTTGCTTTTTTCGGCGGTCAACGTTTGCAGGCTCA
>CAYRPW010000436.1:0-2044 GCA_964426145.1 uncultured Oscillospiraceae bacterium | reverse complement strand
GTGTTGATCAAGCCTATTCGCGAGCGGCACTTATTCAACTGCCTGTATTCGGTGATTACCAATCAGGAAAACCGCTACGACCGCATCGGCCAAACCACCGACCGGCTTAAACCCCCCTTATCCTTTATGGGCAGCTCAGCGTCTGCCGATAAACGGATTCTGCTGGTTGAAGATAATCTCATCAACCAGGAAGTGGCGATCACTATTTTGAAAAATCGCGGTTTCAAGGTGGAAGCCGCCAATAATGGGCGTGAGGCGGTTCAGCGGTTGGCGGATGAAGATTTTGACCTGGTTTTGATGGATTTGCACATGCCAGAGATGAGCGGTGTAGAGGCTACCAAAATTATTCGCAATCCTAATTCGCAGGTGCGTAATCACACGGTGCCGATCTTGGCCATGACGGCCAACGCCATCCGCGAAGTGCAAACGCAGTGCCAGCAGGTAGGCATGAACGATTTTATTTCCAAACCTTTCCAAACTGCGGAATTAATCTCCAAAGTGCTGCGCTGGACGGAAAGCGATTTGCAGGTTGAGATGCAGCCGCTTCAGGGCGAGGTAAAGCCGGTGAATTCAGAGGCTCAAGAACCGGCGTCCACCGCGGGTGGAATTGCGCCGGAGGCAGCCGTTATTGTCTTCGAGGAACTGCTGAACCGGGTGATGGGTGACCGCGACACTGCGCAGGACGCGCTGGAGCTGCTCACGCAGGCTGTGCAGCGTTTGCCGGCTGACGTTTGGGAAATTGAACAGGCGCTGGAGGCGCACGATGCGCATCAGATCCATATGCTTGCGCATAAGATGAAGGGCGGGGCCGGAAACCTGGCGGCCGAACCGCTGCGGACTACCTGCGCGGCTTTAGAGGCGGCCGCTGCCGGCGAGCAGTGGGACGACATTCAGCAGAATTATGTCAGCCTACAAGACGCGGCGAGCGAGTTTTGCGCGTGTGCGATTGAAATTACCAGTGCTGGGGAAAGCGTGAGGTTGTAACCAAATGAATATTTTAATTGTGGATGATGAATTCTCGTCACGCACCATCATTAAAAAAATCCTCACGCAGGAAGGCCACCTGGTCCTGACTGCGGAAGACGGGCAGGCCGCATTGGATATTCTGCAGCGGGAACAAATCAATGCGGTCATCTCGGATTGGAATATGCCGGGGATGAGCGGAATTGAACTATGCCGCTTTTTACGCGAGCATTCATCGATTGGGTATATCTATTTTATTATGGTGACCTCCCGCACCACCAAACAGGATATGCTCGACGGACTTTCGGCCGGGGCGGATGATTTTATCTCCAAGCCCATCGAACCGGCGGAGCTGATTCTCCGCGTTCGCAATGCGGACCGGGTTCTGGCGTTGGAGACGACTTCGGTGACCCTGTTCAGCCTGGCGAAACTGGCCGAATCAAAGGATATCGACACCGGCAACCACCTGGAACGCATGCGCGAATACGCCAAAGCGCTGGCTGAGGAGATGATGAACGACCCTGATGTGCGGAAAATAGTCCCGCCGCGTTTTCCCGAGATTATCTATCAAAGCAGCCCGCTCCACGATATCGGTAAGGTGGGCATTCCAGATTATGTTTTGCTGAAACCGGGTTCGCTCAACGATGAAGAGTGGTCCATTATGAAAAAACACACCGAGTTGGGCGCTGAGACTCTCCAGGCAACGCTGAACAAGTTTCCGGGCGGCGATTTTCTCCGCCTGGCGCGCGACATCGCTTGGTCGCACCACGAACGCTGGGACGGCACGGGCTATCCGCGCGGGCTGAAAGGGGAAGAAATTCCGCTGGCGGCCCGCATCGTCAGCGTGGCGGATGTTTACGATGCCCTGACAATGAAACGGGTATATAAATCGGCTTATTCGCACGCCGTAGCGCGCGGCATCATTGTTGAAGGCAACGGCAAGCAATTCGATCCGCGAGTGGTGCAGGCCTTTTTGAAGATCGAAGCTGCTTTCCTGCAGATCAGGGAAAGTCTGCTGGACACGGCGGAAGTGAATTGATTTCATAGTCCAGGCTCAGGTCGCGTAGTTTTAGCGCGAATC
>CAYRPW010000435.1:0-2045 GCA_964426145.1 uncultured Oscillospiraceae bacterium | reverse complement strand
CTTCTGCGGATTTTCCGAGGACTGGAAGCCGCCTACGGCGACGCGCGCCTGGATATAGCGCTGGAAGCGCTGTGCCGGGAATCTGACCCGTTCGCGAACTTTTCGGCGATGCGGGAGCAGTTCCCCTGGCTGTTCGCAAACAGAGAGAAAAACTCGGCCCGCATGGGTGCGGGCGGCAAGTGAGGTTGGATGGAAATGCCGGATGTACAACAACTGCAGTCCATCGCCAACCGGTTGCGGCTGGACGTGGTGAACACCGTTCACAAGGCTGGCGACGGGCATCCCGGCCCGGCCATGTCGATTGCCGAGCTGATGGCCGTTCTCTATTTTTCCGTGCTGCGCATCGATCCCAGTCAGCCGCAGCTGCCGAAGCGGGACCGCTTTGTGCTGTCCAAAGGGCATGCGTGCCCCATCCTCTACGCCGCGCTTGCACGCCGCGGCTTTTTCCCGTTTGAGGAGCTTGCCGGGCTTCGCACGCTGGAAAGCATGCTGCAGGGGCATCCCGATATGAACAAAACCCCGGGGGTGGACGCCACCAGCGGCTCCCTGGGCAACGGCGTTTCCATCGGCCTGGGTATGGCCATGGGCCTGCGGCGCCAGGGCTACGACAGCCGGGTGTACGTGGTGGTGGGCGACGGCGAGCAGGAGGAGGGCATCATCTGGGAAGCGGCCATGGCCGCCGCCGCGATGAAGGCCGACAACCTGACGGTGTTTGCCGACTGCAACAATTACCAAAGCGGCGGGCATGTGACCGATCTGAGCTCCCTGTACCCCTTGCTTCCCAAATGGGAAGCCTTCGGCTGGCATTGCCAGGAGATCGACGGGCACGACCCCGCCGCGATCCTTTGCGCCATCGAGCGCGCCCATGCACAGGCCGGGTGTCCCAGCCTGATTGCCCTGCGCACGGTGAAGGGCAAGGGCGTTCCCTATATGGAAAACAACAACGCGTGGCATAAGCGCGTGCCGACGCTGGACGAAGTGGCAATCGCCTGCAAAGCGCTGGGAGGGGAAAGCCTATGAACGTGAAAAGCACCCGGGAGGCGGCCATTGCCGCGCTTTTGGAGCTGGCGGAGGCCGACCCGCGGATTGTGCTGGTTTCGGCCGATTCGGTCATGGCGGCGCGCGCCCTTCCCTTTCTCAAACGCTTTCCGGACCGGTTGTATGAGCTGGGCATTGCCGAGCAGGATGCCGTCGCCTTTGCCGCGGGGCTTGCGAGCACCGGGCTGATCCCGTTTGTCATCACCTATGCCGGGTTTATCACCATGCGCGCCTGCGAGCAGCTGCGCACCTTCGTCGCCTACCCGGGCCTCAAGGTGCGGCTGATCGGCTTGAACGGCGGGCTGCTGGGCGGGGAACGCGAAGGGGTGACCCACCAGTTTTTTGAAGATATCGGCATCGTGCGCACGATCGCGGGCATAACGGTGGTCGCGCCTGCCGACGCCAACCAGGCGTACCGCCTGATGAAGGAAATTGCCGATGTGGACGGCCCCGTTTATCTGCGGCTTGGCAGCGGGCACGAGCCGGAGGTCTATCCGCCGGAAGCCTCCGCGCGGCTTGGGAAACTCAACGTCGTCAGGGATTTCGGGCGGGACGTGGTGATCTTTTCCAGCGGGTTTGTGTTAAACCGCGCCATCGACGCGGCGGAGGCCCTGGAGCGCGAAGGCATCCACGCCGTGCTTGCGGACGTGCATACGCTAAAACCGCTGGACGACGAAGCGGTAGCCGCCCTGCTGCGGGAAACGGCAGCCGCCGTGACCGTGGAGGATCACAGCGTGATCGGCGGGCTGGGCAGCGCCGTTTGCGAGCTTGCCTGCCAGGCAGCGCCCGCCAGGGTGACGCGCATCGGGCTAAAGGACCTCTATCCCCGTTCGGGGAACGCGGGCGCGCTGCTGGACCATTACGGAATCAGCGCCGCAGAAATCATTCGGGCGGCGCAGACGCTTGTACAGGAAAAAAGGAGGGCATCCCGCGATGCTTGCTGACACCCGCAAAAGCAAAAACGCCAAGGCTTGGGCGCTGCCGGTCGGCGCCGTGCGCTGGCGGCC
>CAYRPW010000434.1:0-2050 GCA_964426145.1 uncultured Oscillospiraceae bacterium | reverse complement strand
AAGGCGAGGATGTCGTTCCGTTTGGCGGCGCATATGCCTCGAGCAATCCAAGCGCGATTATCTTCCAGGCACTCGGTGTGATCACGCAGGATGCCACTGGAACACTTCCCGGCGTTCGCAACAAGAAAATCATCATCCCGGGCGGCGACAAGGAAGTGTACGGCGAATACCTGAAGCTGATGAACAAGTTCTACCAGGACAAGATCATCGACCCGGATTTCTTCACACTGGATACCGTCGGCGTGTCCGCCAAGGCGACCGAAGGCAAGCTAGGCGTGATCGCCACCGATCCGTTCGCGGTCTGCCCTGACTACGACATGTTCTCCCAGTACACGGCACTCGGCGCCATGACCAGCGCGCTTAATGACAAAGCGTTTGCGGTTAAAAAACCGACATGGACCTGCGGCGGCTGCTTCGTGTCAGCCAACGCTGAGAACAAAGAGCTGATTGCCCGCTGGGCCGACTGGATGTGCACCAACGAAGGGACGCACGCCGCCTGGGTCGGCGCCTGCCGCAACGAAGAGCACCTTATGCTGGAAGGCTACGGCGGCTGGTATTGTGACGAGAAATGGAGCCGCGTCGACTATGACCGCGTCGATGTCGAGGGCGGAACCACCAAGTGGGAAAATGCTGTTGTTTACCTGAAGTCGTTGGTTGCCGGTTTCAACATGGGTTCGATCGGCACGACCATCGGGGAAAACCGTTATCGCCATTCGCTGAGCAATCTGCCGGTACTGGAATACTACGACTGGTACAAGGCTTCCCCGGAGAACGGCGACTACTACTGGCGCATCAGCGCGATGGAAGCGTTTGACAACATCCAGGTCAGCTCCCTGACAACTCTGGTCTATTTTGACGAAGACACCTCCGACCGGATCACCGAACTGGCTTCAGTCATCAACGCGCACATCGAAGCGGAATCGGCCAAGTTCATCACCGGCGCCCGTTCACTGAATGAACTCGACAACTACTTCACCGAGCTGGACAACCTGGGCTTCCAGGAATACCTCGGCTATTACGCTGAAGCGTACGCAGCTGCGCTCGCGAACTATTGATCAAAAGACACGTTATCAGAACGATGATAGAACGAACGGGCAGCCGCAAGGCTGCCCGTTTTCTGTGCCGCCAGGTATATGCACAATGCAAGTCGTGTTACACCTTGAGACCCTGATCCGCCATTTCCTTTATTTGGTGGAAGCTGATTGCCGGCAATGTAAGCTGTGAACCAATGAGCGGTTAACAAATGAGTTGCTCTTTTCTCCGAAAGACGAACAAATCTTGTTTTTCGCTCGGAAGATCTATGGAACAGCTATTTCAAGAACAGACCCAATCTGCATAATACATGCGTGCGGCGGAGAAGTCTCCGCTGATATTATTTGCTTAAAATCGAAATCTAATTGAGAGACCTGTTGATTATATCACGGAAAAGTGATATCATGCATTTGAATGAGAACTGGGTGTGCCGTTCGATGTTTGCAGATGAGTGAAGTAAGGGAACGCATCCGGTAAAGAGGCAGCGCACGGATTCGGATCTGAAATTGTAAGTTTGGGTATCGTGTAGCCTGTTGTATCTAAAAAATAGGATCTGCGTTTTCCTTCACACGAATAACCCGAGACAATGAAAGGGAGGCCGAGCAATCTATGCGACAGGCTTTGTTATATGCCGGTATTATCAAAATTTTGCGGGATTATCATTCGTATGTACTTTCAGCAGGCAGAGCATAACCCGCCGCATATTCATGCTCTATATGAGGGAGAAATGGCTGTGATTGATGTCCGGACAGGCGGATTATTAGAGGGTCATTTGCCATCCAAGGCATTATCTATGGTAAAGGTGTGGGTAGGCATTCATAAAAATGATCTGCTGCATATGTGGGAGACGCAGGATTTCAAGCCGCTTTCTCCCCTGGAATGAGGTGATTTTATGTTTCATAAGGTGAAAGCAGTCAAAGCCTTGCCGGACTATCGTTTGAGCGTTCAGTTTGCAGAGGGTGTTACGAAATTGTACGACGTCAAACCGCTCTTTGTTAAATGGGCGTCGTTTAGAATT
>CAYRPW010000433.1:705-2074 GCA_964426145.1 uncultured Oscillospiraceae bacterium | reverse complement strand
ACAGGGTTATACAACCGGTCGAAAATCGCTTTCATCTGCGCGGACATATTGTAAAAATAAACCGGCGTGGCCACCACCAGCGCATCGGTGCGCAGCAGCAGATCGTACACTTCCGGCATATCGTCCGCCACGGCGCAGCGGTCGTGCGTCTGGCAATAATCACAGTTCACACAAGGCGCTATCTTCTTGCCGCGCACCGAAAACTTCGTCACTTCCGCGCCAGCCGCCTGCGCGCCCGCGATCAGCGCGTCCGCGAGGGTTTCGGTATTGCCGCCCTTGCGGGGGCTGCCAACCAGTACGGTGATCCTCATTTTTATTCCCCTCCCTAATCAGCAGGCAAACGACGGGGATTCCGGCGCGACAGGATTGCATTTCTGGTAGCGGCCCGCGCCTTTCTCCCCCAGAAAATCTCCGTGATCGTACACCAGATCGCCGCGCAGATAAGTAGCCGTCACACGCCCGTGCAGCGCCGTGTTTTCCCAGATTGTGTGATCCAGCGCGCCGTGCAGGTCCCGCACGCGCACCACGCCGTCCGTTCGCGGGTCGAACACCGCGATATCCGCGTCCAGCCCCGGCCGCAGCGCACCTTTGCGATCCGCCAGCCCGAACAGCCGGGCCGGGTTGGCAGCGCAGACCGCCGCCACGCGCTCAAACGGAATCCGTCCAAGGTTGGCCTGTGTAAGCAGATACGGGTACAGGGTTTCCACACCGTCGCACCCGTTGGGGATGGTGGTAAAATCGCCCGCGCGCCCGTCCGGCAGGCGGAGGCCGTAATCCTTCTGGGCGCTGGTGAAGGGGCAGTGGTCGGTGGCGACGGTTGCAATATCCCCGCGAAGCAGCGCCGCCCACAGCGCGCTTTGCGACGCGCGCCCCTTGATGGCGGGCGAGCATACGTAATCCTGCGCGCGGGGGCCGCGGTACACGTCACACGTAAAGTTCAGATACTGCGGGCAGGTTTCCGCAAACACGGGCAAACCCTCGTCCCTCGCCTGCGTCACGGCGGCAACGCTGTCCTCGTCCGTAAGGTGCACCACGTACAGCGGCGCTTTAGCCGCCTTCGCAAGCGCAATCACGCGCCGGGTCGCCTCAGCCGCCACTTCCTCGCTGCGGCTGCGGTAATGCCACCACGGATCGGTCTTGCCGTCCGCCAGATATTCCTTCACCCGCGCGGCGAGCATCCCCCGGTTTTCGGCGTGCACGGTCGTCAGTGCGCCGATCCGCGCCGTTTCCAGCAACAGGCGGTACAGCACCTCGTCGGAAAGGCCGAAATCGTACACCATATACGCCTTAAAACTGCTCACACCCGCCGCGACCGCATCCTTTACGGAGGCCAGCAGTTCCGGTGTGCTCAGATCGCTTACCCCGATAT
>CAYRPW010000433.1:0-695 GCA_964426145.1 uncultured Oscillospiraceae bacterium | reverse complement strand
TGTATCCAACCTAACTCATGCAATCTGTCAATCGCTTGTTCAAGAGTAATTTCTTGCTCAAGTTGCGCGATTTTTCTTAGCCAATTATACCATTTTTCTAGATCATAGGGAACAGCAGAATTATCGGTGTCTCCACCGCCTCCGCCTCCTTTGCCGCCTTTTTCGCAGCCTTCTCCGCGGCTATGGGGATGCGTTTCGCCAGCGTCTGTGTCAGCGGTTCGCCCTTCTCCTGCAACAGATAGTCGATCACCGTCGTGACCCCGCCGCAGGCCGCCGCGCGCGTGCCGGTAAAGTAATCGTCGCTGGTGTCGATGCCGGAGCATACGCATTCCAGATGGGTATGCGCGTCAATCGCCCCCGGCAGCAGCAGCATACCGCTTACATCCGTTACCCGCGCGTCCCCGGCGGGCAGATTTTGCCCGATGGACGCGATGCTTTCGCCGTCCGTGAGCAGGTCGGCTTTGTACATCCCTTCGGTGGTTACGATCGTACCGCCGCGAAACAATGTTTTCATGCTTCACCCCTCCTTGAGAGGTATCCTTCACAGCCTGTATTCGCGCAATCTTTGCCAAATCCAGTACCCGTTCCGCGTTTTCCGGTAAGTTGGTCACAGCGTTTTGATCAGCAGCAGTTCCGCCGCCTGCTCCGGCAGCAGCAGCGCGCCCGTATCCCGGTACCCCAGCTTGCGGTAAAAA
>CAYRPW010000432.1:0-2077 GCA_964426145.1 uncultured Oscillospiraceae bacterium | reverse complement strand
GGTCGCGCGGCTGATCAGCCTCCCGCCGCGGCGGGAGGTGCTCGCCTATTCGCTGCTGATCTGCGGTTCGGAATTGATCAAGATCATTGGGTTCGCCGTTTTAGGCGGCGCGCTGCTGAGCGGCGTGGTGCGCACGCTGGCAAACCTTATGAATTCCATGGGCGGATTACTCTAAAATCATTCCCTCATAGGGCGCAAGGAGGATCAGCACGCTGCCTTCCGTCACGGGCAGCGTTTTTTGCGCATATAAATCGGTCAGGGTTTGTTTGCCGCCGAGCGCTTGCGGCAGGGGCAGCAGCATGCGCACCGCGTTTTCGCCGGTGTTGAGCACGCACAGCAGCCGTTGGTTGTCCGTAACCCGTTCGTATGCGTACAGCCCGCCGTTGTCCGAGCGCCAGGTGCGGAACGCGCCGAGGCGGAGCGCTTCGTTTTGCGTCCGCAGCGTGGCAAGGGTCTTAAAATGCGCGCGGATCTCGCTGTGCTCCGCCCAGTCCCACCGCATGGGGCGGCGGTTATCGGGGTCGGGGCCGCCTTCCATGCCCAGCTCGTCGCCGTAGTAAATAATGGGGATGCCCATGTGCGTGAACTGGAAAAACGACGCGGCTTTCAGCCTGCGCCGGTCGCCGCCCGCGCGGGAAACGAAACGCTCGGTATCGTGGGAGCCTAAAAACGTCCACAATACGTCCTGGTTTCGCTGGGGGTAGAGCATCGCCGCGTCGTTGACGGCATAATCGAAGGTCTGCTGGTCAATCAGCCCGGTCGCAAACCGTTTCCACAGGTTGCGGCTGAACAGGTAATGCATCGTCGCGTCGAACGGGCCGTCCGCGGAAATCCATTCCCGGCTGTCATCCCAGCATTCGGCGATAATCAGGCATTCGGGGCTTACGCGCTTCATTTCGCGGTGAAAATCGCGCCAGAAACCGGGGTATACCTCGGGGCTCACGTCCAGCCGCCAGCCGTCGGCATGGCATTCCGTCAGCCAGTATTTTCCCACCTGTAAAAAGTACGCCGCGCAGGCTTCGTTTTGCAGGTTCAGCTTCGGCATATACGGCCAGTGGCCGAACGCGCGGTAGCCGAAGGGTTCCAGATCGTCAAAGAAAAACCAGTCGCGGTAGGCGCTCGCTTCGCCTTTTTCCTGCGCGTCAGAAAAAGGCGCAAAGCCGGTGCCGCAGTGGTTGAAGACGCCGTCCAGAATGATGCGGATGCCCTGCGCGTGGGCCTCGTCGCACAGGGACTTGAACTCGTCAAGCGTACCCAGCAGCGGGTCGATCGTGAAATAATCGAAGGTATTATAGCGGTGAGCGCTGTCGCTTACGAAAATCGGGGTGGTGTACAGCATCTGCACGCCCAGATCTTTCAGGTAGGGCAAAGCTTCGCGGATGCCGTTCAGGTTTCCGCCGAAGCGGTACTCGCTTTGCACCCGCATGGAATCCCACGGTTCCAGCCCCGCCTCCGGGGTGCCTTCGCGGCGGAACCGGTCGGGGAAAACCTGATAGCCGACGCAGCCCCGCGCCCAGGCGGGCAAGGGCTCCGGGGGATAGGCGTAGGCGAAGGCGAAGCTTTCGGAAATGTCGTCGAAACTGTGCTCGCCGATCCGCATGCCCGCCCCGTCCAGCTTGTACACGCGGCCGCCGTCGGCATAGAAAATAAATAGATACTTAAGCCTTGGATCGCGTACGGCGAACGCGGCCTCGTAATAATCAAACTGCTCGTTTCGAAACTGGACCGCCATTTCGTACTGGCTGCCCGCGCCGAACGGATCGGACAGATTGTATTGATTGGCGGTCTTCAATACCACGCGGTCAAAATCGCCCCGCGCTGTGCGCACGCGGATCACGACGTTTCCCTCCGGCGTCGCATGGCGGTATTCCAGCCACGGCATATGGTAAATCGCGCTCAGGTTCAGCTGTCTCATAGTATGCCTCCTACCTCCAGCCCATGGTATCGTCCCCGCGGGAATCTGTCAATCGTCTGCCGGAAACCTGCCGAATTGACGGCAGACGCGCGTATACGGAAGAAGGATCACGGGCCGTGATCCTTCTGTCGTTTCGGTTTTTATCGCACCGTAAGCTCCCCG
>CAYRPW010000431.1:1415-2082 GCA_964426145.1 uncultured Oscillospiraceae bacterium | reverse complement strand
ATCGTCCCCGCGCGTATCTCGCCGGAGCTCACGCAAAAAATACAGTCGCTCGCGATTCAGGCATTTCGTGCGCTCAAGCTCGGCGTCTACGCGCGCATCGACTTCCTGCTCACCGCACAGGGCGATGCTTATTGTCTGGAGGCGAACACCCTACCCGGCATGACGCCCACGAGCCTGATCCCGCAGGAAGCGAATGCGGCGGGGATACCGTATGACGAACTGTGCGAGCGGATCGTCACGCTGTCCCTGCAGAAATACTGAGAGGGCATCCGATGGTTCCGTTCACGCTTGCCAGCGCCGCAGATGCATGCGGCGGAAAGTTTTTCGGTGAGGGGAGCTTGCTGTCGCAAAACGTCCTGAACGTGACGATCGACAGCCGGGCAGCCGGCCGCGGCTCGCTGTTCATTCCCATAAGCGGCGAGCGGTTTGACGGCCACGATTTCATCGGGGCCGCGTTTGAAGCGGGCGCGCTGTGCTGCCTGTCTGAGAAGCCCGTGGAAGGGCCCAATCCGTACATTCTCGTTCCGTCAACGCTCGATGCTTTCCAGATGATCGCGGCGTATTACCGTTCCCTGTTCCCGATCCCTGCGGTCGCCATTTCGGGAAGCGCCGGTAAAACCACGACAAAGGAACTGGTCGCGGGCGTGCTTTCCCGGAAGTACAGCGT
>CAYRPW010000431.1:0-1405 GCA_964426145.1 uncultured Oscillospiraceae bacterium | reverse complement strand
ATCAGACGGGCGTGCCGCTTACGGTACTGCGCCTTGAGCGCTGTCATGAGGCCGCCGTCATCGAGATGGGCATGAACCATTTCGGCGAGATACGAAACCTTGCGCGCATCGTACGCCCGAACATCTGCGTCATCACGAACATCGGCGAGGCCCACATCGAGTTCCTCGGTTCCAGGGAGGGCATATTCCGGGCAAAAACCGAAATACTTGAATTCTTAGAGCCCGGGGGACATATCGTTGTGAACGGCGACGATCCGCTGCTCGCATCGCTCGCATCCCGGTATGCCAACGTCATCACCCTCGGCCTTGGAGATCACAACCTCGTGCGCGCTGAAGACATTGTCGATTCAGGGCTGAGCGGCACCCGCTTTACAGCCCGCTGCGAAGGAAAGGCAATCCCCCTTCATATTCCTTGCCCCGGCATCCATATGGTGCTGAATGCGCTGGCGGCGCTGGCTGTGGGCGTGCTGCTTGGCGTTAGCGAGGACCGGATTCAAGCCGGAATCTCACAATACCGGCCGTCGTCCGGCCGTATGGATATCGTCGAGGCGGCGGGCATCACGGTGATCAACGATGCCTACAACGCGAATCCGTCGTCCATGGCAGCTTCACTGGGCACGCTCGCAAAGGCGCAGGGGCGAAAGGTGTGCGTGCTCGGCGATATGCTGGAGCTGGGCGAAAACGAGGCGCAGTACCATCACGATATCGGGCAATGCGCGGCGGATATGGGGATCGACTGCATCCTTTGCGTGGGGCGGCTGGCCAGGCATATCTATGAAGGGGCGAAAGCAAAGGGCATTAACGCGCAGTATTTTGCCGATAAGGCGCAGCTTACCGATGAACTCCCGTCGCTGATTCAACCGAAGGATACCGTATTGGTGAAAGCCTCCCACGGCATGCGTCTGGATACCGTCGCCGATTGGCTGATCGGCAAATATTGAACCTCTGATAAGCAACACCGCGAGAAGAAACGAGGCAGGTGCGCGTTTAAACCTGCGGTGCTAAAAAAAACGTTCCAGGCGTCAGAAATGCTAAAAAACAGGTTTACACTGGTTATATCTATATAGTAATATGGATACATGGGATCATTATAAATATATGGGGAGGTATTCATTATGGACAAAAAGACGGCAAGCTGGTTCGCGTACCTGTTGAGCATTCTCAGCGCCATCATCGTGCTGGTAATGGAAAAGAACGACAAGGAAGTGCGCACGCACGCGTGGCAGTCGCTGTTCTTTGGCTGTTTCTACGCAGTGATTGTCATTATAATCGCGATCATCAACGGTATTCTCATTGCTGCCTCGCCGTGGGCCGTACTGTCTGGTGGTTTCTGGTTCATGACTTTGATCAGCACGTTGCTCTGGGTTGGTTACATTGCGGTGTTAGTCATCTGCATCATCAAGGC
>CAYRPW010000430.1:0-2095 GCA_964426145.1 uncultured Oscillospiraceae bacterium | reverse complement strand
ATGGGCATAGTAATGCCTTTAATATCGACTTCCTGAAAGCTGTCCCGCCCGATGAGGTCCAGCGGAACGTTGCCGGTGATCGCCACCAGCGGGATTGAATCCAGATACGCGTTGGCGATGCCCGTGACAAGGTTCGTGGCGCCGGGGCCGGAGGTTGCGATTACGACGCCGACCTTGCCCGTGGCGCGGGCATAACCGTCCGCCGCGTGCGCCGCATGCTGCTCGTGGCAGGTGATGACGTGCGTAAGCCAGTCCGAAGCCTTGTACAGTTCGTCGTAAATCGTCAGCACGAAACCGCCCGGGTATCCGAAAATCGTATCCACCCGCTGTTCTTTCAGCACTTCCAAAAGGATTTGCGCCCCGTTTAGCATGGTGTACCTCCTTAAAAAAACTCCCTAAACCGCCTTGCGCAGTTTAGGGAGTGTGCTTTAACTCTTGAGAGTTATTCCGGTTTTACTTGCACGCCTGCCTCAACTTACGCGTAAGAACATTGCCTACTACTACAAGAAGAAGCAGTACGGCAATGTTCGTAATAATAAGGCTGAGGGTCGCGGGCTGAAAAATCATCGGATACTCTCCTTTATATGATTTTGTATACAGTACCATATCAAAATCCGGATGTCAACCGTTTTTACGAAGATTTAGCTTGTTTCTTTCATAAACATGCAGCGGCGCAGCGGATTATGCACCCGTATTCAGGGTTTTCAGCTGCTCTTCGAGCATCTCCCGCGTGGCGTAGTTCAGCGGCGAAAAGCGGCCCGCAAGCGCCTTGGTCAGCTTTTCGGCGGCGGCTTCCAGGTTGCCGTCGGCGATATCGTACTGGGCCAGGAAATAAAGGGTGTCGATCTGCCCGGGTTTCAAGGCCAGCGCTTTTTCGAAGTACGTTTTCGCGGTTTCCTTGTCGTCTAACAAAAGATAATAGGCCTGGGCCATGTTATCCATGGCGATGGGATCCTCGTCGTCATACTCCAGCGCTTCCTGGTTATAGGCGATCGCCTTTTCCGTTTCGCCCGCCACGACGTACAAATAGCCCAGCGTCTGATAGATCAGCCCCGTCTGGTCCTTCTCGTGCTGGCCTTCCAGAATGCGGATTGCCTTATCCGTTTCCCCCAGCTTATGAACGCAGACCGCATAATTGACGTAAAGCTGCCGTTTGGTTTCGGCGTTCAGCAGCGGGTTTTTCTGGTGCGCCACCAGCAGTTCCCGGGCTTTTTGATACTCGCCGCCGCGAAGCAGCAGCACGGAGTAGCTTAAAAGATAGCGCGGATCGTTCAACCCGGCGGCAATCGCCTCTTCGAATAGTTGCCGCGCTCCTGCGATATCGCCGTTCTGATATTTCTTCGCTGCCGATTGGGCTTTCAGGTTTGCCATAAAACTCATTGCGGGGAACCTCCTGCGATTTTGCGGCGCAAGCGCACGTAACGGTATTGTAACGCATTTCGCCTGGATTGTACAGTCTCGTCAAGGGGCAGCCCCGGTTCCGCCAGAATGAGAAGCGCCTGCCGCGTGTAAAACAGCGCCTGTTTCACATCTTTCATCTGGTGTTCGTACAGCTTCGCCAGCGCGACGCACACGTTTACGGTATCCTCCCCGCGGCTGAGCATGGCGGTATACAGCTTCAAAGCGCGGTCGGCATGCCCTTCGCGTTTTTCCTGCTCTGCCAGGGCGTGGAAGGCGGGCTTGCGAAAGCCGTCCCTTGCGGAGAGGCGGAAGCATTTCTTGGCTTTGCGCGGTTCGCCGCGCTTATGAAGAACGCGCGCCAGCGAAAACAGGTCTTCCGGCGCGGACGCCGTTTCCGGCTTCGCGTGCAGCCTGCACAGGAAAAAGAACAGCTGCGCGAGGCTCAGGATATCCTGCCGGTTATGCACCATGATGCGGCGCACAGGCTCGAAATCCCTGTTTTTCAGGTAGCGGAAATAGGTCTGGGGAATTTCCTCTCCGGGCAGGTCATCCTCCCGGGATACGCCCAGAATGCTTTCTTCCAGCTTTTGCAGCGTGCATTGGCCCAGCCTGAGCTTCCATATTCTGCGGGACGGATACAGAACGTCGGCATGCAAGCCGGTCAGTTTGCCGCCGAAGCGGTTGAGCAGCAGGC
>CAYRPW010000429.1:0-2098 GCA_964426145.1 uncultured Oscillospiraceae bacterium | reverse complement strand
ATGAGATGGGCGAGTACGCAAGCCAGACCTATACCTCTACGCGCAGGCTCAAACAGCCGGACGTTCCTTCCCGTCCGGGGTATTATTTCGCCGGCTGGGCAAAGGATGCGCAGGGAACCGTGATGTTTGATTTCGCCGGAGAACGCTCCGCCGCGTCGATGACCCTGTACGCCGTGTGGCTGAAGGGATATACCTTCGAAGCCGAATACACCAACCTGGATGGGAAGCCCGGCCAGGGTTCTTCCGACAATTGCATGGGGGTCGATTTAATCCAGTCGCCCAAGGATGTGGTCGGCAACGGTGCGCAGATGGGCATCAGCAACGGATTTTATGTCGGCAAACTGTACTACAACGGCGCGTTTCTGGAATTCCGCATTGAAGCCGCCCAGGATGTAAGCAACGCGGTTCTCGTCTTGCGCTTGACGCCTGATCTGTTCAATATGTACTTCACAGATGAAACCTGGCAGGTCATCGTCAACGGCGAGCGGCTGGAATACGGAAAAATAAACTTGACCGGGGCCGTTGCGCAGACGGATATTGACGAACAGGGCAATACGGTCAACGGCGATATCTACAAGCGGCCGTTTGAAAACTATGTGCTGTCAACGGATCTGGATCTGCTTGCCGGCGAGAACGTGATCCGCCTGGTTACCAACAATAAAGAGGATCATGGCGGCACCTTCAACGCGGAAACGCCGCTGATCGACTGCCTGTATCTGTTTGCCGACACCGAGCTGACCTGGGCGGAAAGCCATCCGGAAAACGTCGGCAAAACGCTTGCGGACGTGACCTATGACGTTACGTTTGACGTATTCGCCGAGTAACAACAAATCACGCATATGGTAAGGAGCTGAAACAATGAGTAAGGCAAAAAGAGTATCCGTCTGGCTGCCGGCGGCTACACTGCTTGAGATACTGGGGCTGGTCCTCTATATCATAAACGGCAGAACATCGTTCGACCCCAATTACTCCGTGTATGTGTTCATCGGCATGGGGGCCGGCATTGTCTGCGGCGTTCTGGGATGGCTCTTGCGTATCCGGGCGCTGGCATTCATGGCGTACCTTGGCTTCCTATACGGCTTCATTCACTACGTCGTGTCCCAGATCAACCTGATTGCCAATATCATCTATGGCGTAGACGGTTCAACCTTTCCCCCCGTATTTTTCGTCACGGTCGTTTCGGCGTTTGCCTCGTTCGTGCTGGCTCTGATTGCCGGGATTGCAATGAAGAAAAAACAGCCTGCGGCGAAAGCATGAGGAGGAGCAAAAGGATGAAGAAACGATACTCAAAAAAGTTGTGGACCGTGCTTTCGGTTGTCACGTCCACCTTTCTGGTTCTCGCAATCGCTGCGTACTCCATTGCCTATAGTTACGAAGCGCTGCTCAATGCGGAATTCGGCCTGAAGAACTATACGGTCGTGGAAACCGGCGACGGAACGGAAAATACGGAATATTTCGCGGCGGAGTATACCACGGCCGAAGAGATCCATGCCTACAGCGCACAGGTCAGCGAAACGTTGGAAGCCGAAGGCATGGTGCTGCTGATGAACAACGGCGCACTGCCGTTGGATGCCAGCCGGGACCTTAAAATCAGCTTGTTTGCAACGGGCTCCGTCAACATCAACAACAGTGTGCAGGGTATGCGCGGAGGCGTAGGCGGCGCGGCCGATTCTGCGGCGTCTTTGCCGACGCTCAGAGACGCGCTGGAAGCGCGAACCGATGGCGACGGAACCATCGAAGTCAATCCTGTGCTGTGGGATTTCTATACGACGGGCGCAGCGATGAACTACGGCGGCGAAAAACGCCTGAATGCTACCAACAATGTTCAAACTTATTATATTAACGAAGCGCCGTGGAGCGTTTACGATACGGTGGTCAAGTCGTCCTTCGGCGAGTATGCGGATGCCGCGATCGTCGTGCTGACCCGCGATGACACCGAAGGCGCAGACCTGAACGTAACCGGAAGCGACGGTGAAAACGGCAACTACCTTGCGCTGTCGGCGCAGGAACGGGAATTGCTGGAAGAACTGACCCAGCTGAAAGCCAACGGGGTCTTCCAATCCATCATCGTGCTGCTCAACGAAGCAAACCCGTTGCA
>CAYRPW010000428.1:0-2102 GCA_964426145.1 uncultured Oscillospiraceae bacterium | reverse complement strand
AACATCGCCGGTTTCCTGAAGGTTGCGGACGCGATGCTTGCCCAGGGCGTTTGCTGATCGCGGGCGGGTATCGGCGGCTGCGTTCCTGCGCACCGCACCCGGGAACGGGACCATCACAGGGTTGTTGAATCGTTGGGTTTCACTGACGCGGCCCCGCACCGGGGCCGCGTCTTTTACCCTGCGTTCATCTATGGTATAATCAACGGACAATGATCCCGGGAGGCATGCAATGAGCAATCCGAAACGATGGAGCGCATGGCTTTTCACTGCGTCGATGCTTGGCTATATTCTGTGGCTGATGCTGCCGGCCGTGCAGGTAAGCCTCAGGGCGGTCACCGGCGGGCTGATGATGGCGGTATTCGCGGCGGGTGTGCTGCTGGACACGGGCACTTTGAAGGCGCATTGGCGGGAATTTGCGCTGCGCGCCGCGTGCGCGGCGGCGTTACCGCTTGCATTGCTTCTCTTTCTGCACCGCGGGGGAACCCAGCCGTTTGGGTATCTGGCGCAGCAGGCGATGTTCTGGTTCCCGCTTCTGTGGTGCGCGCTGGCGGCGCGGTATACCGGCGAAGCCTCCCGCCGCGCGGTGTTTTACGTTTTGCTTCTTGCGTTTACGGTGACCACGCTCACCACCGTGGGCTGGCTTCTGGAAGGCATCTTCCGCGAAGAAGGGAAGATCTACGCCTATTCCCGTTCGCTTGGCAGCGGCGAGCCCGACCGGCAGGCGTATCTCAACGAGCTGATGGGCCGCAACATCGGCGGCTATGGGTTCGTCTACGCAAGCGTGTTCGCGCTGCCGGTCACCTTCCACCTGGCGGGCGGCAAGGGCTGGAAACGGCCGGTTTTCTTGGCGCTCGCCGGGCTGCAGCTTGTGATGATCGTGCTTTCGCAATATACGTACGCCATGGTGTTCGCGGCGGCCATCTTAGGCGTCGAGGCCCTCGGCCTTTTGCTTCGCAAAGTGTTCCGCAAGCTGTCCTTAGGCACGTCGCTGCTTTGCGCCGTGCCCGTGATCGCGGCGGTGTTCCTGCTGCGCGTGCCGCTGGTCTCCGGCCTCGGCGGGCTTGCCCAAACCCTGCATTTTGATAATCTGGCGCTGAGCCTGACGCAGCTTTCCGATCTGCTCACCGGCGGCGCGGTTGCGGAGGGTTCCCGGCTGGAGGCATACGCCACGTCGTACCGAAGCTTTCTCACGTCGCCGTGGGTCGGCGGCCTTTTTTACGGAAAGGCGCGGCTGGGGATGCACGCGGAAACGCTCGACCTGCTGGCGGGCTTGGGTATTTTGGGCACGGCCTTTTTCCTTGGGCTTGTCTATTATGCCGGACACGGGATGGGCAAGGGTGTTTTGCGCAGCAAAATGTTTGCGCATCTCGCGGTGCAGTGGGCCGCGTTCGCCGCGTTTGCCACGCTTGATACGGTGTTTTACGCGCGGGAGATTTCCCTGGTCATCTGCCTGTCGATTGTGTTTGCCGTATGGACAGACCACAAGAAACAGGGTATAATGGAGCCGGAATAAATTCGGAAAATAAACGGGAATAGGGCGGAAAGGTGGGATCCTCTTGAGGTGCCGGTTTTGCGGATATTTGGATTCTAAGGTGATCGATTCCAGACCGACCGACGAGGGTCTGTCAATCCGCAGGCGCCGCGAGTGCATCCGCTGCGGCAAGCGGTTTACCACCTACGAAAAAATTGAAATGCTGCCGGTGATGGTCGTTAAAAAAGACCTCCGCCGCGAAGCCTTCAACGCCGAGAAAATCAAGGCCGGGCTCATTCACGCCTGTCAGAAGCGCCCGGTGAGCATGGCGCAGATCGATGCGATTGTGGAAAAGGCGGAAAAAGCCGTGTACGCGGGCGGCGAATCCGAATATCCCACCCGCATGATCGGCGAGCTGGTGATGGACGAGCTCAAGAAGATCGATGACGTCGCCTACGTGCGCTTTGCCAGCGTCTACCGGCAGTTCACCGATATCGGCAACTTCGTGGAAGAACTCAACAAGCTGATGAAGGAAAACAAAAAGGCGTAATGTCCGGCAATCATTGAAACAAAATGCAGCCTGTTGAAAAAGCCACATCTGCGTTGTCACCTGCGCGATGGCGCGGGCATC